>CAMIWP010000009.1 GCA_946402475.1 uncultured Selenomonadaceae bacterium | reverse complement strand
GACAAACAGCATGCTGTCATAGTCAAAGGATGCTGCCACTTCCCGCAGGGTCTCATAGGCTTCCGCCAGAGTCGCCTTGTCGATCAGGGGCCGGTTCTCCGTCTCCTCGGTTTTGCAGAGGGGCTCCAGTCGGAAGGCATAGGCCAGGTAGCGCTGCAAAAGATCATCCGCAGAGCTCCGGATCTTCTCGATGTCCCCCCGGTTGCCTGCCGCCTCAAGCTCCTTGGCCTGATCGGACAATTCCATGGCTCCGATGATCCGTGCGCTGCTCTTGAGGGCATGGACCTTCGTGGTGAAGTTCTTCCAGTCCTCCGCCTCATAGTAGCGGGCGATTTCCTTCGCCCCGGGGACTATGGCCTCCGCAAAGACCGTCAAGGCATCCAGGTAGGCATCCGCGGAACCGCAGTAGAGAATGCCGGATCCGGTGTCCAGCCCCGGCATCTGTAACAGCCATTCCGGCAGGGCAGGAGACGCCGGGGCAATCGGATCTGCCGGAGCTGCCGGAGGAGCGCCGCCGCCCTCCGTCACCTTTTCCGGCGGCAGATGCTTCAGGAGCAGGGACTCCAGCTGATAGCTGTCGATGGGCTTGGTCAGATAGTCCTTGAATCCCTCGGCGAGGTATTCCTCCCGGGCGCCGGAAACGGCATTGGCCGTGAGGGCGATCACCGGCGTCTCCTCGTTCGGATTTCCCGTCAACGCCTTCATGCGGCGCAGCGTCTCAATGCCGTCCATGCCGGGCATGCGGTGATCCAAAAAGATAAGGTCGTACTTTCTCTGAGGGATCCTCTCCAGGCACTCATAGCCGCTTTCCGCCGTGTCGATCTGAACCCTTGTCTGCTTCAGCAGTCCCTTGACCACCGTGAGGTTCATGTCGGTGTCGTCCACCACCAGAATGCGTGCCTCCGGCGCGGTGAAACGTTCCCTGTACTCCTTGTGGCTGGCAAGGGAACGATGATAAGCCTCATCGAAATCCCCCATGGGCCTCCAGTCCATCACCTTCTGCTCCAAAGCGAAGGAAAAGGTGGTCCCCTTCCCGTAAACGCTCTCCACATGGAGCTTCGTCCCCATGAGGGACAAGAGCTGCCGGGTGATGTTCATGCCAAGGCCCGTACCCTCGATGGAACGGTTCCGCTCCTCCTCGATGCGCTCGAAGGCATGGAAGAGCCGATCCATATCTTCTTCCTTGATGCCCATGCCCGTGTCCCTGACGCTCACCTTGAGGAGGATCCTGTCCCCTCCCAGCTTCTCATGCTCCACGGAAAAGAGCACAAACCCGTGCTCCGTGTATTTCACGGCATTGGTGAGAAGGTTGGTGATGACCTGCTTGATGCGTATCTCATCCCCGTAGAGGACGCTGGGAATCTCCTGGGCGCTCTTCACCGTGAAGCACAGTCCCTTTTCCTCCGCGCGGATCCGCACCATGTTCACGAGATCGTTGAGAAGGGAGTCCAGAGCATACTCCACGGGAATGATGTCCAGCTTCCCGGACTCGATCTTCGAGAAGTCCAGGATGTCATTGATGAGTCCCAGGAGATTGCTCCCTGCCATGCGGATGTTTTCCGCGTACTCGAGAATGGCCGGTTCCGTGGCCTCCCGAAGGATCATCTCGTCCATGCCGAGGATGGCATTGATGGGGGTCCTGATCTCATGGCTCATATTCGAGAGGAACTGGGACTTTGCCACACTGGCGGCCTTGGCGGCTTCCGCCATGTCCTTGAGCTCCCGGTTGGACTCCTTCAATTCCTTGGTGGTGGCATCCAAAAAAGTGGCAAGGCGGGTGGAAAGGGGAATGGTCTTGCAACAGATGGCGTTCTTTTTCGCCGAGCTCCCATGCGCCGCCTCCTCCCTCGGGGAACACGTCCCCTCCCGCATGCCCACAACCACGAAAGAACTGTTGAGGACTCCGCCCTTGCCCTCATGGCGGAAGATCTCCCCCGCGCCGTAGCAGGCGGCCAGTTGGGGCTGGAGACGCTTGTAATCCTGGATTTCCCGGGAGGCCTCTTCCTTCAGGACCACCAGTCGATTGACGCAGGCGCAAATGTAGATCCCCTCCGGGCAAAATTCCCTCATTCTCTCGCTGGCCTCCCACGTCTCCCTCAGGAGCTCGTCGGGGTTCGCATAGGAGAGACGATACCTTTCCCCCTCATGGACATCCGCGTTGAAATACAGCCTCCCGTCGGGGGCAATCAAAGGCGGGGTCCGGGCGATGAGATACCCGTCCCGCTCCGTGATCATGGGAAATTCGCAGACGTTTTCCAAGAACCTGTCATCGGGAGGGACCTTCAGGTACTTCCGGTAGATCTCCGTGGCGGGCAGGTGATTGATGGTCGCAATACAGGTCCTGCTGATGGCCTTGGTGACGATGAGTTCCTTGCCCAGGGGCTTCCATCCGAGAAGACTGGAAGCCTGGACGTGCAGCTCCTCCCCGGAGAACACCACCATGACGAGGCCCGTCTCGTAGAGCTTATTGCCCAAGATGTAGCATACCAGCGGCATGCCTTGCTCGAAGACGCTGGTGTAGCTGCTCCCCAGCTCCAGGTCATGGTCGATGAAGGAGCCGGCCAGGGAACCGAAAAAGGGGATCTCCCCATTCTCTTCCGAGACCCCAATGATGAACCGGGAAACGTCGATGTTGAGTCCCACGCAGAAAATCTCCACGCCCTTGACCTGCTCCATCTGGGCGATCCTGCGCCCGAAATTCCGTCCCGCCGTCTTGTAGTGGGCAGGACGGCCGGCGTGCTCCAAAAGGGTGATCTTCCCATGGGAGAAATAGGAGCAGTTCATGTGCAGAAATACCTTCTCCGACTCCCTCGGGAACATGGTCATGGAAATGCCGGCCACCACTGCCTTGGGCAGCCGCTCCCGGACAAAATTGCCGATCTCCTCCGCTTCCTTCGTTGGAATCTGGGGGAAAAGCAGCCTTATGTAGACGCTCTCCGCCTCCCGATATGCCCGGGAGCCGCCGATGGCCTCCAAGCGCGTCCCAAGGCGCCCCAGAACCTCAAGGCACGGCTCTCCCATGACTATGGGTATGAGGTAGTTATCCTGGATCATGGGATCTACTCCTTTATCCTTCCATCATTAACGGGATGGGAATCCCCCTTCAGTAGGTCCTTCAACCTATCCCAATCCGGCACGGCAGCCGCCTCCGCAATGGCCCGGCAGCGTTCCCTTTCATCCTCCGGCAGACGGTACTGCCCCAGGGAATCCACGACGAATTTCAGGCTGTCGTAGTCAAAGGAGCCAACCACATCCCGCAGGGTATCGTAAGCCTCGGCCAACTCCTCCGGGCGGATGGGAGGCTTCTCTGCATCGTCCTGCTCCGTCCCGCACAGGGGAGCCAGGCGGTCCAGATAGGTGCGGTAAAGGGACAGAAGTCCCGGCGTGTCCTGGTCGATTTCCTCCAGATAGCCGTTGTTCCCCGCGTCCTCCAGCCGCCGTGCCTTTTCCGACAATTCCTTCGCCCCGATGACCCGGGCCGTACTCTTCAAAGCGTGAACCTTTGTGGTGAAATTCTTCCAATCCTTTTCATCGAAAAAGCGGGCGATCTCCTCCGCTCCGGTCCTCACCGACTCGGCAAATACCGTCAGGGCATCCATGTATGCCTCCACGGAACCGCAGTGACGGATGCCTTCCGCCGTGTCCAGGCAATCGGCCTGTTCCAGCCACTGCGGAAGCTTTGTATCTTCCTCCGACGGACCCGTCTGTGCGCCCGAGACCTCTTCCACCTTTTCCTTCGGCAGGTATTTCAGCATCATTTCCTCGAGTTGCGTACTACTGATAGGTTTCGTCAAATAATCGTGAAATCCTGCCTGGATGTAAGTTTCCCTTGCGCCGGAAACCGCATTGGCCGTCAGAGAGATCACCGGCGTATCCCCGTTGAGATGTTCCGGGAGCTCCCTCATGCGCTTGAGAGTCTCGATGCCGTCGATTCCCGGCATGCGGTGATCCAAGAAGATGATGTCGTATTTCTTTTTCTGTACCAGCTTCAGGCACTCATAGCCGCTTTCCGCTGTGTCGATCTGAACCTTTGTCTGCTTCAGCAGTCCTTTGATGACGGTGAGGTTCATCACCGTATCGTCCACCACGAGGATGTGCGCCTCCGGCGCCAGGAAGCTCTCCCGATACACCTTGTGCTGCCGAAGGCTGTTCCTGTGGGATTCCTCAAAGTCTCCCATGGGTTCCCAGTTCATGACCTTCTGGACCAAGCGGAAGGAGAAATCGGAACCCTCCCCGTAGACGCTTTCCACCTCCAGCTTCGATCCCATGAGAGCCAGGAGCCTCTGAGTGATGTTCATGCCGAGACCCGTGCCCTCGACGGAGCGGTTGCGCTTCTCCTCAATGCGCTCAAAGGCGCTGAAGAGCTTCCCGATGTCCTCCTCCTTGATGCCGATGCCCGTGTCCTTCACGCTGAACTTCAGGAGGATGTCCTCTCCCTGCCGCTCGAAGTCCACCGATAGAGTCACGCTGCCCGCTTCCGTGTACTTCACGGCGTTGGTCAGGATGTTCGTCACCACCTGCTTGATGCGGATCTCATCCCCGTAAAGCATGCTGGGCAGCTCCGGCGAGGCCTTCACAATGAATTCCAGTCCCTTTTTTTCCGCCCGCTTCTGTATCATGTTCACAAGGTCGTTGAGGACGGAGCTCAAGGCGTATTCCACGGGGATGATGTCCATCTTCCCCGCCTCGATCTTGGAAAAGTCCAGAATGTCGTTCACAAGACCCAGAAGATTGTTTCCCGCAACGCGGATGTTTTCCGCGTACTCCAGAATGGGCTGCTCCCTGCTCTCCCGAAGGATCATCTCATCCATGCCCAGCACTGCGTTGATGGGAGTGCGGATCTCATGGCTCATGTTCGAGAGAAATTCGCTCTTGGCCCGGTTCGCCGCGTCCGCCTGAAGCTTCTCCGCCTTCAGTTCCTCGCTCTCCCGTGCCCGGAGCCGCGCCATGAACACGTAGCGGGCAAACATGATGACGAAGCACAAGAGCGCCCCGAAGGCCACCAGCATGACGAAGTAGATATCGTGGACAGCCCCCGCCACCGCCATCCAGGGCACATGTCCCATGATCAGGAAGTCCGTGTTGGGTACCTTGGCGCCGAAGATGAAATAGTGTTCCTTCCGGTATTTCAAGTGCAGGGCGCCGCTGCCCTGCTCCCCCACCTCGGCCCAGATCCGGCGAAACGAATCGTGGACCTCCGGATCCGTGCACATCCAGTCCCCGGAGAGGGTATCGGCCCGGCCCCTTGTCAGCGCCCCCAAGGGGCCTGTTTCGTCAAAGAGCATGACGCTCCCTTCGCCGTCATAACTCAGGAGGTTGAACTGCTCCAGCATGGCCGCGTTGTCGTAGAGCTTGTAAAAGACGCTTTGCACCCGCCCCTCCTCGCCGAAGACGGGAGCCGTGAACATCAATCCCCGATTTTCCCAATAGGAGATGGCGCTCTCCCCCCGGAAATTCCTTTGGGCAAGGGTCTCGTCCGTCTGTCCCGGCGGAAGCGTCCCGGCCACCAAGCTGCCGTCCCGGGTACAGACCCCCACCGTGATCCCCCCGTTGCCATCGTTCCGGCTGTGAAAGGCATTCACCAGTTCCTCGGCGGAAAGCCGCTCATGTCCCACCAGCCAGGCCCCGTATTCCATCTCCTGAAGCTGCTGGCGGAACTGCTGGCCGAGGGAATGAGCCAGGGTGTTGATCTGCCGCGCCACCGCCTGCTCCATAGCCGTGTTGAGATGCTCGTCCACCCTGTGCCACACAATGCTGCCCACAAGGAAAATCACCGCGACGCAAAGAGCGAACTCGATCACGGCTCGGGCCGCTATGCGGCGTACCATGGACTCCCGCAAAATTCCCACAGGATTTCTCAAGGGAACGCACCTCCCCAGATGTTATAACGCTTCACAACACAATTCTCCGCCGATGGGAAATTCCCCTTCCCCCGGCAGGATTTTCCAAGGATTCCCCGAATCCATACCATCAAAGAAAAACCATTGCGGAGGAAAATCATGAGCGCATTTCCCTATCCCATCCGATTCTTCAACTGCCACAGCGCCACCATGTCAAAGGAGGATCTCGTCCTCTCCCAGATGAAGAAAAGCGCGCGTCTGAACGGCTGGATCGGAGCTGTCACCGGCGAGACCGGCATCCCCGGTCTGCGCCTCGACTTCAACTGCGGCCTGCGCCTTCAGCTTCCCGCCGGGGACTGGCATGTCAGGATCTCCGACTGGGATACGGAAACGTTATTCCTCGACGAAACGGCATCGGAGACCATCCTGGTCTCTCTGGAAAATTACTACATCCATTGGCAGGTGGAGGTATACAACCACGGGACCCTTGTATTCGCCCATCTTTTCGACCCCGAAGAGCAATCCGTCTGCTTCGCGGCCATGGACGACTGCGCCCTGGGAGATGCCCTTTCCTTTCTTCCCTACATCGGCGCCTTCCGGGAGAAATACCGCTCCCGCATCACCTGCCATCTCCCCCTCTTCCTTCAGGGAATCGCCCGTCGCTGCTACCCGGATCTGGCCTTTGCGGAGCGCATCCCCGAGGATTCCTACGCGACCTATTTCCTGAACACGGGACTGGATCATTTCATTTCCCTGCCCCTGGACGGGCATCATGTTCCCCTGCATCATATCGGCATGCTCACGCTGGGCCTCAGCCACCCGGCTCCCATGCCCCGCCCGGAACCCGGCCCCCGCGCGATCCCCGAGCCCTACGTGTGCATCGGCGTCCAGGCATCCACCACGGCCAAGGGGTGGCACTACCCGGACGGCTGGAACATCCTGTGCCGTCACCTGAAAGAACTGGGCTACCGTGTTCTCTGCATCGACAGGGACAGGCAATGCCAAGACTTCGGCCCTCTCGTCTCCCTTCCCGAGGAAGCCGAGGACTTCACGGGAAATCATCCGCTGGAGGCCCGGGCCGATCTGCTGGCCCATGCGGAGTTCTTCGTGGGACTGAGCAGTGGCCTGGCCTGGCTGGCCAATCTCGTCCGTTGCCCCGTCGTGCTCATCGGAGGCTTTTCCTACTACTGGCATGAGTTCCCCGAGGCCTATCGGGTTTACAACCGATTTTCCTGTCACGGATGCGTGAATGATGACCGGGTGGATTATTTCAGCAATTTTTGCCCTCGCCATCCGCAGGGCTCCCCATCCCGTCTGGAATGCTCCAGGAGCATCTCTCCCCGTCAAGTCATTCGGGCTGTGCAGGAGCTCTTGGATGACCGGGCGAAAAAAAGATACCCCTTTTGCTGAAAAGGAGCCTTCCCCACCGGGAAGGCTCCCCTCCTCCTATCTGTTATCCACCTTGTCCATGCCCGCCATGTCATGATTCGCGAAGCGATCCCAGGCAAGTTTCTCGTATTTCGTTCCCGGGCGCCCGTAGTTGACGTAGGGATCAATGGAAATCCCCCCCCGCGGCAGGAACTTCCCCCAAACCTCAATATAACGGGGATCCATGAGCTTTATGAGATCCTTCAGGATGACGTTCACCACGTCCTCATGGAAATCCCCGTGGCTGCGAAAGCTCACGAGGTAGAGCTTCAGGGACTTGCTCTCCACCATCTTCCTGTCCGGCACGTAAGAAATGTAAAGGGTGGCAAAATCCGGTTGCCCCGTGATGGGACAGAGGGTGGTGAACTCCGGACAGTTGAACTTCACCCAGTAGTCCCGATCCGAATGTCTGTTCTCAAAAGTCTCCAAGACCTCGGGGCGATAATCGAAGGAGTAAGCAACCCCCTTCTGCCCCAACAGGGTGATGCCTTCCTCTGCTCGATCCCTGGCCATGGTCACTCCTCAACCTTTCCCGCGTTCAGGAACTTCTCCTCAAAACTCTCAATGGACTCGGGACGCCCGAAGAGATACCCCTGTATGGTATCCGCGTCGCATTCCCGCCGAAGGAGCTCGTACTCCTCCTCTTCCTCCACGCCCTCAATGCAGGTCTTCATCCCAATGCTGTGGCAGATCTCCACCGTATATTTCACCAAGCGCCGGTCGAAATCGTTGTCCAGGATGTTCTTCACAAATTCCCGGTCGATCTTCACGATGTCACAGGAAAGATTTTTCAACGTAGCCAGAGAAGAATACCCCGTGCCGAAATCATCCATGGCAATGGCGATGCCCTTCCTGCGGAAATAATCGAATTCCCGATTGATGAAGTTCCAGTCCGCGATGATCTTGCTCTCGGTAAGCTCAAGGACCACCGCCTCCGGCGGGAGCTCGTAACGCTCGATGCAGTCGTTCACGAAGTCCTTGAAGCTGGCGTCCTTCACCTGCTCGTAGCTGAGATTCACGCTGACCTTGAAGTCCGGGAGAAGCCTGCGCCACTTCTTGCAGACCCGAAGGGCCTCCTCCACGATCCAACGCCCCACGGGAATGATGAGCATGGTCTCCTCCAGGATGGGGATAAACTCCATGGGGGATACCATGCGTCCCTTGGGATTCTTCCAGCGGAGAAGGGCCTCCGCCCCGATAAGCCTCTGATCCCTGGCCGATACCTGGGGCTGGAAAAAGAGATTGAATCCCGAGCACCCGTTCTCCACGCTCTCCCTGAGGCTGTCCCGCATGGAGATGGATCGCACCCACCGGTTGTATTGCTCTTTGCTGAAGATGCAGTTGCGGTTCTTTCCCTCCCGCTTGGCAATGTCCATGGCAGCCTCGGCGTGCTTGTGCAGAACGAGATAGTCCTTGCCGCTCTCCGGGTAGAACACCGTGCCCGCAGAAACGGTGCAGAAATAGGTGCGCCCGTCCACGCTCTGGGGCTGCGCCAAGCTGCGCTGGACCCCGGTGAAGAACTCGTCCACCTCTGCCTGTCCGGCTCCCGGATAGATGACGGCGAACACGTCCCCGTCCAATTTGTAAAGGGTCAGCATGGGCGGCAGGATGCTGCTCACCGTCCGGGCCACATGGCGAAGCACCTGATCCCCCACCAACCGGTTGTGCGTCTCATTGACGATCTTGAAATTATCGAGGCCGAAGAGGATGACCGCGCCGCCTTCCTCGGTGACGCGATAACCTGCCAAGGCCATCTTCATGCCGTGCTCAAACTGGTATTTATTGAGAAGTCCCGTGACCTCATCCGCCTGGTTTCGCTGGGTCATCCGCGTAATCATGCCCGTGAAGACCAAGGGCGATCCGTCGTGCTCCAGACCTACCCGTCCCCGGCAACAAATCCAGACATACTCGCCCTTCCGATTTTTGACCCGATATTCCAGAAAATGCTCGTAGACATTCCTGTTGCTCATGATGGCCCGCATGGAGGCCATGTAGGGACCCCGTTCCTCCGGATGGATCATGGGACTCCAGTACTGATCGAAATCATGAAGCACTTCCCCGGGCAAATCGAAGTCCTGCACCAGATTCGGCGACAGCATCACCGTATTCGTCTTCATATCCGCGCAAAACAGGTACGCGTCCGTGGTGCGCTTTATGAGATCAAAAAAGAATTTGAATTTTTTTAAGGTAGGACTCAAGGATACCTTGTCCGTCTTCTGCATCGCTCCATCATCCTTGCACGCTTTTCTTTCATCATATACGAAACAAAAATTTTTTTCAAGCCTTAAGAAAGAAAGGCGCAGATAAAATTCCTACTTTGCGAAAAATACCGCATAATATCCCCGAACAAAGATGCAGAGAACGATCAGGGGGAGGATGTAGGTGGCGTAAAAGCGAATCCAACGGGGGAATCTCAGTCCCTCTCCCGTATCGGCCTCCCGGATGAAATTCTCCCAGCCCCATCCGTAACGGCTCGTGCAGAAACCGAGGTAGACAAGGGAGCCCAGGGGCAGGAGGTTGTTGCTCACCAAGAAATCCTCCAGATCCAGGATGACGGTGCCCTCCCCCAAGGGCTGGATGCCGCTCCAGAGATTGAAGCCCAGCACGCAGGGCATGGACAGGAGGATGATGGCGGGGATCCCCCACAGGATGATGATCCTGCGATCCTTTTGTAAGAGTTCCATGAAGGAAGCCAGAATGGTCTCGAAAACTGCGATGACCGTGGACATGGCGGCGAAGGTCATGAAGAGGAAGAACAGAGTTCCCCAGAGGCGTCCCATGGGCATGCTGTTGAACACGTTAGGCAATGTCACAAAGAGCAGGTTCGGCCCGCTGCCGGGGTTCACGCCGAAGCTGAAGCAAGCGGGAAAAATGATGAGTCCCGCCGTCAGGGCCACGAAGGTATCCAGGAGAATGACCCAGGCGGCTTCGCCGGTCAGACGTTTCTCCTTGCCGATGTAACTGCCGAAAATAGCCAAGGATCCGATGCCGATGGAAAGGGTAAAAAACGCCTGCCCCATGGCGGCAAAGACCGCTTCGTCCAACCCGGACTGCAGGAGGCGGTCGAAATCCGGCAAAAGATAATAGCGCAGGCCCTCACCGCTCCCCGGCAGGAGAATGGCATGCACCGCCAGAATCACCATCAGGATGAGAAGGCAGGTCATGATCCACTTGGAGATGCGCTCCACTCCCCTCTCGGCTCCCATGTAGCAGACCCCGCCGCAGAGGAGCACGATGGCCATCATGTTTCCCGCCAGTGCGACGGGATCCTCCAGAAGGGCGCCGAACACGCCGCCCACGGCCTCCACATCCAGGCCGTCCAATCCCCCCGAGGCCATTTTGCAAAGATAGTAGAGCATCCACCCGGATACGGTGGTGTAGAACATCATGAGAATCAGGTTGCCGCCGATGGCCGTGTATTTGTGAAGATGCCATTTCGTCCCCTTGGGTTCCAGCATGTCAAAGGACATGGCGGGACTGCGCTTGCTGGCTCGTCCCACGGAAAACTCCGCCACCATGATGGGAAGCCCCAGGATCAACAAAAAAATCAGGTAAATGAGCACGAATGCCGCGCCGCCGTACTGCCCCGTGATATAGGGAAACCGCCAGACATTGCCGAGCCCGATGGCACAGCCCGCCGACACCAGGATAAATCCCAACCTTGAAGAAAAACTGCCTCGCTCCAAAAATAACACCGCCAATCCTTGGGAACTGTTCGGAAACAACTCATATATCTTGCCTGCCAGTTCCTTATAATTTGAATAAACACATTGGCAGGGAGCTTTACTCCCTACCCTCCATCTTGCCCTTCAGCACGTCCTCCGCCTTGGCCAGCTGCACATCCGTCGTCTCGCCGGGGGAAAGTCCGATGTTCACATCCGGCTCAATGCCCACCCCGTCGATGCTGCGCCCCTTTGGGGTAAAATATTTCGCGATGGTCAGCTTGATGGCATCGTCGTGAAAGATGGGCATGACCATCTGCACCGAACCTTTGCCGTAGGATTTCGTTCCCACAAGGGTCCCCGCCCCCGTGTCCTGAACGGCCCCCGCCAGAATCTCCGCCGCGCTGGCGCTGTTTCCGTCGATGAGCACCACCAAGGGATACTTCGTTTCCTTCAGGTCGGAGGTGTACTCTTCCTTTTTCCCGCTGCGCTCCACCACGGAAACCACGGGGCCCTCCGGCACTATCATGCTCGCGATCTCCACGCTGCTGGTGACCAGGCCTCCGGGATTTTCCCTGAGGTCGATGATGAGTCCCTTCATCCCCTCGCCCTCCAGTTTCCCATAGGCTTCCCGGAACTCCTCGGGGGTGTTCTCGCTGAAGGAAACGATGCGAATGTAGCCCATGCCGTCCTCCAGCATCTTTCCCGCGGCGGTCTTCACTTGTATGGTATCCCGGGTGATGACGAATTCCCTCGTCTCCGTCCCGTTCCGACGAACGGAAAGGGTGACATCGGTGCCCACCTTTCCCCGTATGTGGATGGCAACCTCCTCGGGCTGCATCTCTGTCACCGGGGTGCCGTCCACCGCGAGGATCTCGTCGTTCGCCTCCATGCCGGCCTTGGCGGCCGGCGAGTTCTCCATGACGGAGATCACGGATACCTTGTTATCCTTGAACCCCATGTAGATGCCCACGCCGCCGAAGGAGCCTTCCGTATGGTCCATGAGCTGGCGGTACATCTTCGGTTCCAAATAGATGGAATGGGGATCCCCAAGGGACTGGACCATGCCGGAGATGGCCCCGTCCATGAGCTTTGTCGTATCCACCTCGTTCACATAGCGGGACTCGATGAATTTCAGGGCTCCCGCGAAGCGAAGGACATCCCCCGCCTTCTGCCCCGTCATCCCCAGGGCATAGCACAGCCCGCCCAGAGTCAAAAGGACAGACGCCACCGCCGTGGCGGCGATGATCGCCCCAAGTTTTATCTTGCTCATAGCTTACCTCTAGCTGTCTTGCTCATCACAAATATCCGTAGGGACTCACCACGGAACCGTTCACCCGGACCTCAAAGTGGCAGTGGGGGCCCGTGGAATTTCCCGTGGAACCGCAATAGGCAATGGTCTGTCCCTGGGATACCGTCTGTCCCGGGCCCACGGCAAAGCCCTGATTGTGCCCGTAGAGGGTGGAAACGCCGCCGCCGTGGTCGATGATGACCGTATAGCCGTAGCCGGAGATCCAGCAGGCATCCGTCACGACGCCGCTGGCTGCCGCTACCACCGGCTCGCCGTAATCGCCTCCGATGTCGATGCCGCTGTGGAATTTCTGGGTGCCCGTAATGGGATGCACCCGCCAGCCGAACTCCGAGGTGATGGGGCCCGGGATCGGCCAGATCATGCCGCCGCCACCGCCGCCGGTATAGGCGGCATAGCTGCCGGACACCCGGGATTTCCTCGCCTGGATCAGCTCCTCTACCTTTTTCGACGCCGCCATGAGCTCGTCATACTCCCGGTCAATGGTGGCCTTGTCGCTCTTCATCTTGTCCAGCAAAGCCTGCCGCTTCCTCTGCTTCTCCACCATGGTGTCCTTGGCCTTTTCGGCCGCACGTACCTTCGGCTCCTGGGCCTGCTTGTCCTCTTCCAGCTTGGACTTCGTATCCTCGATCTCCCTGCGTTCCGCCAGTACGGCCTGCACCAGATCGTAGTCCTGGCGGATGATGCGCTTCAAAAGATCCATGCGGGTCATGAGATCCTGAAAGTCCTTCGCCCCGAAGACCACATCCAAGTAGCTGATCTGCCCGTTGATGTAGATGTCCCTCACCCGCTTGCCGAGAATCCCCAGTTTCTTCTCGTAATCCGCTTGGACCTCTTTCAGCCGGGCCTCGTTGACGGAGATGCGCTCCAGGATGTCATCCAGTTCTGCCTTGAGTGTCTTGTAATTCGCCACGGCCTCGTCGGCCTCCATATCGAGGATGCGCTTTTCCTCCGAGAGCTCGTCGATCTCCGTCTGGATCCTCCCGCTCTCCTCCAACCGCCTCTGAGCTTGTTCCTCGTAGGCGGCCTTCTCGTCCTCCAGCTCGTCCGCATGGAGGACAGCCGGAGGGGCCGCCGCCAGGACACAGGCCAAAAGACCCGCCAAAAATGCCTGTTTCGCCAATGAACTCTCCCCCCGTGTCACACGTTCAAGAACCGCTTCAGGGAGATGGTACTGCCAATGGTACCGATCACCATGCCGCTTGCAATGATGGCGACGCCCACATAGTTCATGAAGGGGTACTGGGGCATGAGGGGGAAAAAGGCCAGTGTGCTGTAGATCTTTGCCGCCATGGCCGCGTAAAAGCTGCGAAGGGCCAAAGCGGCAAAGATGCCGCCGATGAATCCCAGCACCATGCCCTCCAGAAGGAATGGCCAGCGGATGAACCAGTCCGTCGCCCCCACGTACTTCATGATAGCGATCTCCTTGCGGCGGGCGAATACCGTCAGACGGATCGTATTGGAGATGATAAAGACGGTAGCTCCGGCCAGGAGCACCATGAGCACCAACCCGAAGATGCGGGTGAGCCGCGTGATGTCAAAGAGATGCTCCACCACGTCCTGACCGTATTTCGCCTCCTCCACGCCCTCCATCTGCGCGATGGCCCCGGCTGCGGTCTCAACCATCTCCGGCAGCTTCACCGTCACCTCCATGGATTCCGGCAGGGGATTCCTCTCTCCCAAGGCATCCAAAAGGTACTTCTGATCTCCCAGCCGCTCCTTCAGGCGCTCCATGGCCTCTTCCCGGCTCACGTACTTCACCGTCTCCACGCCCTGCATCTCCCGGATGTCCTCCTCCACCTTCAACCGACGGGATTCCTTGATCTCATCCTGAAGGTAGACGCTGATCTGCACCTGGGACTCCAGCATCCCTGCCATGCGGTTCATGTTCAGCACCAGGATGAGGAACACCCCCAGCACGAAGAGAGACACTGCCACGGTGCCCACGGAAGCAAAGGTCATCCAGTTATTCCGCTTCAAGGAATGGAATACCTCCTGCAAGAAATATTCACTGGTCCTAAGCTTCATAACCGTATACCCCCCGTGCTTCATCTCTTACTATGTGG
>CAMIWP010000008.1 GCA_946402475.1 uncultured Selenomonadaceae bacterium | reverse complement strand
ATACGCTGCCCCGTTCACGGTGATATGAATGCTGCCTTCGCCTGCCCAAGCCTCAAGACTGTCCCGCCTTCCGCTGCCGTCATCCCGCAGGGAGATTTCCATCGAACGGCCCGTGGGCAGCGTTTCGCAATAAGAGGCGGGGCCTCGCTTATATTTTTCCAGGAAAAGCCCGGGCCGCTCGTCAAACAGAAAAGTGACGGACAAAAGACCCGACGCGTAGGGCGCCACATCGTAGGGATTGAAGTAGAAGGTTGCGCCGCGAGGATCAAGAGTCCAGCTCACCCGATCCTCTGCCACAGCCTCTGTCACCGTCTTCTCCGCGCTGTCAAACAGAGCCACTCCGTAGCGGGCGCGAAGCGTCTCCCATAGGTTGCGGGCCAGCGACTCCTTGTCCCGGAACACATCGGCAAGGACAAGCCGCCGCCCGGTGGCCGCGTCGAAGTTCACACCCTCATAGGCATACATTCCGTGTGCCCCTCCGGTGAAGGAACTATGCTCCGCAATAAAGCTGACCGCCAGGGAATCGGCGCGACGCACATGGATTCCATGAACATCGCGATAGCCGTGGATGAAATCCGGCCGTTCCGCGATTTCATGGAGCGCCTGTTCCTGCAATTTGTCCCCCATTTGCGCAGTCTCCCGCGACATGCGCCGATTATACTCCCGGAGCGCTCCCTGCAGCCCTCCGAAGTCTTGAGCGTGCAACAGGGAGCGGTTGTCCCCGTCATAAAGACCTATTTCCTGCCATGCCTGGTGGATGGTGAACCGTTCCTTTATCATGGTATCCCGCTCAAACTGCTCCGCCTCCAGGCCAAGACAGCGAAGGGCGGGGTCCACAGCCAACGTGCCGACAGGCGCTCCCTCGCTCGGCTCGGAATACCCGACGGCAGCCGGAAAACCTTCCTCCGCCATGGCAGGCTGCTCGGCCGCCATTCCTCCGAAAAAAAGCCCGGCCGCCAAGGCAAAGCGTAAACATTTCCGCATTCCGGTTCTCTTCATCCCAAGCTGTCTCCTTCCTTTGTTGCCAACCAAACAGTACACGGTGAAATTGATATATGCCCATAAGAGTTTGCGACAAAAACACGTTATGTGGATCATGTTATCCCTCCTTGCTCTGCCAGCACCGGACGCGTGACAGCATCAAAATATGCCGCCAACTCTTCCGGAGTTTCCTTTGCCCCGCCTCGCATCCACCACTGCACCATATTCACGAAACTGCCGGAGATATGATTGAGCAGGAAATCCGCCGACGGCCTTGGATGGCCTAGTGCAGACGCAGGCGCCCCTGAAGGGACGAGCTGGCGCGTCGCAGAACGCGCCATATTTGCGTCTGCCGGAACCGTCGGATTCTTTCCACGAGGCAGATAAGAAGAGAACAGTTTGTTCAAATATTGCCGGAAAAACTGCAGGAACATTTCGCCGCTCTCACAGGAGAGAATGCCGCGGATGTTCCTTTTATTGTCCCGCAGATGATAAAGCATATGGGTGATGACAGCGCCGGATTCTCCGCCGGAAAGAGAAAAATCATGGGTGTTTTCCGCCGACAGAACGTCGGAAAACACATGCCGGAACAGTTCGGAGCACATTTCTTTCAAAAGCTCATCTTTGGTTTCGAAATGATCATAAAAGGTTGTCCTGCCCACGTTTGCCCGGTCGATGATGTCCTGCACCGTGATTCGATGATAACTTTTTTCTGTGAGAAGCTCATTGAACGCCGTGAAAACCGCAGCTCTTGTTTTCTTCTGCCTCCGATCCATGATGATCTCCTTCCGTACAATTTGTCCGTTTTGTTCGGTAACACACAGTCCGGGAAAATGATACGTTGCCGGGAATGACAACGATGATTACAATAATTACAGAACAAAATGTTTTGTAACGAATAAATCATACAATCCATCTTTTTCTTTGTCAAGGAGGCAACGGCTATGCTTGAGCGATGGAATGCTTTTCTTTCTTCTGTGCCGATGACGGCGGTCGGAGGGCTGTCCCTTCTCATCAGTCTGTGGATGGAATGGATGGGGTATGCGCCGCCCCTCGACCCCGCATGGGTGTCGGTGGTGATATGCGGCTTGCCCCTCGTATATTTGGCAATCTCCCGTGCGATCAAAAATTCCGGCATCCGCAAGATCTCCTCTGCACTTTTGATTTCCATCGCCATGTTCGCGGCCATAGGGATAGGAGATCTGTTCGCGGCGGGAGAAGTGGCATTCATCATGGCCATGGGCGCCATCATCGAGGAGAGAACCGCCAAGCGCGCCAGGAAGGGACTGAAAAAGCTCGTCAGCCTTGCGCCGGAGGAAGGGAGGCGCATCGCAAACGGAAGGGAGGAGCGGATCCCCGCGCAGGACATCCGGAAAGGGGATGTCCTGCGCATCCTGCCGGGAGAGAGCATCCCGGCCGACGGGAAAATCGTCAGCGGCAACACCTCCGTCGACCAGTCGGTTCTGACGGGAGAGTCCCTGCCCGTGGACAAGTGCACGGGAGATTTGGTGCTTTGCGGCACGTTGAACCGTTTCGGTTCGATCGATATTCGCGTTACCAAGAGCGGCGCGGAAAGTTCCCTGCACAAATTGATCCGCATGGTGCGGGAAGCCGAGGAGAACAAGGCTCCCATGGAGCGCATCGCAGACGTTTGGGCAAGCTGGCTGGTGCCGGTGGCCTTGCTCATCGCGGCTCTGGCCTATTTTCTGACAGGGGATATTGTCAGAGCCGTGACGGTACTGGTGGTGTTCTGCCCCTGCGCCTTGGTTCTGGCCACGCCGACGGCTGTCATGGCCGCCATCGGACAGGCGACAAAGCACGGTGTCATCGTGAAATCCGGCGTGGCGTTGGAATACATGGGAAAGGTGGACACCATCGCCTTTGACAAGACGGGAACCCTGACCCTCGGCAAGCTGGAAGTCGCCGATGTGGCGGCATGGGGAGCAGGGATGAACGAGGAGACGCTGCTCTGCCTTGCCGCTGCGGCAGAAGCCCGCAGCGAACATCCCTTGGCCAAGGCGCTGAGCCGCTACGCAGAGGAACGGGGCATTGCCAAGCTGCAAAGCACGGATTTTCGGATGGCAGCAGGGAAAGGCATCGCTGCGCAGGTGGATGGCAAACAAATCCTCTGTGGCAATGCAGCCTACCTGAAGGAAAATGGGGTTCCTATCGCGCCAAAGGACAAAGAGCGGTGGTTTCCCTTCGTCCGGAAAGGAAAAGCAACGATTTTAGTGGCTGTCCAAGACAAGCTCTGCGGTGTGCTTGCCTTCTCGGACATCCTGCGCCCGGAAGCCGAGACGGTCATTTCCCGCCTGCGGGTCATGGGAGTGCGGACCATCCTTCTCACCGGGGACACGCCAGAAGCCGCCAGGTATTTCGCACGGAAAGCCGGCATGGAGGACGCAAGAGCCGGACTTCTGCCCGAGGACAAGGTCGCAAACATCATAAGGACACAGAAGGAAGGACATAGGGTCTGCATAATCGGGGATGGAGTAAACGATGCCCCTTCTCTCAAAACAGCCGACGTGGGAGTCGCCATGGCGGACATGGGCAGCGATATTGCCGTGGATGCCGCCGATATTGCCCTGATGAAAGATGATATATCCCGCATCCCCTATCTCAAACGCCTTTCCAATGCCACGGTGCAGACCATCAAAATCAGCATCGGCATGTCCCTCTGCATCAATTTTGCGGCCATCCTCCTCTCCCTGCAGGGGCTTCTCACCCCCACCACGGGAGCGCTGGTGCACAATGCGGGGTCCTGCCTGGTGGTCCTGTTCGCCGCCTTGCTCTACGACCGCGACTTCCATGACGCTGACGACAGGAAGGATGTGATGTATTCTTTGCGTGACATTCCCGTATGTTTTCCATCGGATCGCGCAAAAATCTGATATCATCTCTTCCGATGCCGCCACTTTAGAAGTCTCCCTTCTCACGAGCAGGATATTCTTCGGAACGTGCGGATACTGCTACAATGGCAATGGGAAACGCTCTGCCGGTATTGGGGTTCTGAAAAATCTGTCTTTCATTGATTTGCACCCTGCCATAGTTCCATTTTGTCCTTGTCTTTCCAATGAAAATCAGCTATCATTGCAGAAAACGCTACTCATCCAGTCGGGGAAGCGACGGATTTTTGGGTACCTTGCAAGGTATGTTTCATGGAATGATTCGATATAGGGGGCAGTTATGGATTCACAAACAAGAAAGATTTTGGAAGTGTCCGAGGGGGAGCGCTATGCCTATGACGCTTCCGAAACCTGGGTGGACCTGTTCCAAAAGCAGGCGCGGAAATGGCCCGATAACCTTGCCGTGGTGGACGAGGAAGGCGGTATGACCTATCGGGAGCTGGACGATGCTTCCGATCGGATTGCCTCCTATCTTCTCTCGGAGGGGCTTCGGGAAAACGGTTTTGTCGCCATCCGCATGGGGCGCTGCAAAGAGTTCCTCGCCGCCGTGCTGGGTGTCCACAAGGCGGGAGGAGCATACGTCCCCATCGACAAGGACTACCCTCTGGGGCGCGTTTCCTTCATGCTGGAGGACTCGGACAGCGAGGTCATCATGGGCGAAAAGATGGCCCGGAAGGCCATGGAGACTTGCCCGCCGCTTGCCCCTTCCGGTTACAGGCTTTCCCCGGAAGGGCTTGCCTACATGATCTACACCTCCGGCTCCACGGGACAGCCCAAGGGGGTGATGATCCAGCACAAGGGCCTGCTGAACCTCGTCCACTTCACGCGGGAGCGCTGGCATCTGACGGAGGCGAGCCGCATTGCCTGCCATTCCAATTTTTCCTTTGACGCCTCGGTGGAGGATCTCTATTCCGCCCTGACGGCGGGGGGATGCGGCTTCATCGTTCCCGAGGAAGCGCGGCGGGACATCTTCGAGATGAAGGCATTCATCCGAAGACACAGGATCAACGGCGGCAGCTATTCCACCCGCTTCGGCCAGCTCTTGGCGGGAGGCAGCAATCCCCTTGATGTGGACTATATCCATTTGGGCGGCGAGTCCATGACAGCCGCTCCGAATGTGCGGGGAAAGGTCTACCACGGCTATGGCCCGACGGAGTTCACCGTGGACGCCTCCTATTTCGAGCTGGAGAAAGGGAAGGAATACAACCCCATTCCCATCGGCCGTCCCCTCTACAACTGTGCCGCCTTCATCCTCGGGGAGAACATGGAGCTCCTTCCCTTGGGGGAGACGGGAGAGCTGTGCCTGTCGGGGCCGCAGATAGCCCTGGGCTATTGGAAGCGTCCGGAACTCACGGCGGAGAAATTCGTGGAAGTCAAGATTGCCGAGGGGGATGTCCGGAAGGTCTACCGGACGGGAGACCTTGCCCGCTACAACGAGGATGGGCAGCTGGTGTTCCAAGGACGCATGGACTTCCAGGTGAAGCTCAGGGGCTTTCGCATCGAGCTGGGAGAGGTGGAGACGGTTGCGCTGAAATACCCCGGTGTCTCCCAGGTTGCAGCGGAAGTCAAGCACGATACCCTCTGCCTTTACTACACGGCGTCCGAGGCCGTCGACGAGGGGGCTTGGAAGTCCCTTTTGGAAGAGAACTTGGCGGATTACATGATTCCGGGGGCTTTTGTCCGCTTGGACAAAATACCGGAGACGCCCAATGGAAAGCTGGATCGGAAAGCCCTGCCGGAGCCGTCCATCCAGCGGACGGTCGAGTATGTGGAGCCGCGAAACGAGAAGGAACGGGCCGTTGCCGACTGCATGAAGCGGGCGCTGGGCAGCGATGGGGAGATCGGCGCCTTGGACAATTTCTTTGAGATCGGCGGCGACTCCATCAAGGCCATCCGCATGGTGAGCTTCCTGCGGGACAGAGGGCTTTTCGTGAAGTCCAACGACGTGCTCAAGGAGCGCACGGTGGAAGGGATTGCCCGTTGCTGCCGGGATGCCTCCGCCGAAACGAAGGTCAGCCAGGAGCCCATGGAGGGCATGGTGGAGGACAGCCCCATTGTTCTCTGCTTCAAGGACCTGGAATTTCCTGACAGTGCCTATTTCAACCAGTCCACCCTCCTTGCATGGCGAGGCAAGGTGGATCTGGCTGCGCTCCGGAAGGCGCTGGATGCCCTTGCATACCAGCATGATATGCTTCGCGCCTGTTGGAAGGACGGGCATCTCTTTGTGCAGAGGGCGGAGGACGGGAAGTCCTTTTTGCCCGTGGAAGAATATGCCCTGCCGGACGACAAGGCCAAGATTCAGGAGATTTGCGAGGAGCTCCAGTCCCATCTGGCGATGGAGGAGTCCTTGGTGCGGGTTGCCCTGCTCCATGCGGGGGAGCGTGACCTCTTCTTCCTCCCCATGCACCATACCATCATCGACGGCATCTCCTGGCGGATCCTGCTGGAGGACCTGGAGACGGCCTATGGACAAGCTCTGGCAGGGGAGGCCGTCCGGCTGCCGAAGAAGACCCACACCTATCAGGACTATGCCCTTGCCATGAAGGATTATCGGGATAGCTACGCCCTGTCCTTGGAGATTCCCTACTGGCAGGCCGCTGTGAAGAAAGTCCTTTCCATGGAGACCTCGGACGGCAAGGACTACGGGAGGACGTTCGGGCACCTTTCCTGCTCCCTCGGCAAAGGGGAGACGGAACAGCTGCTTTCGGCAAAGCTGTCCGTCTACCGTCTGGAAATCAACGATTTGCTTCTCGCGGCAGTGGGCAGAAGCTACCGCGAAGCCTTTGGCAGGGATTCCGTGTCCCTCCAGATGGAAGGGCACGGGCGGGAACCCATCGGAAAAGAGCTTTTGACCGACCGCACCGTGGGCTGGTTCACTTCCATCTATCCCCTGGTCATCGAGGACTTGACCGGGGATGCGAAGCATGACCTCATCCGGGTGAAGGAAACCCTGCGCCGCGTCCCCAACAAGGGGGTTGGCTACAATGCCCTTACCTATCTCGATGGGGAAACACCCCTGCATTTTGAAACGCGGCGCCTTCCGAAGATCATCTTCAACTATCTGGGCGATATAGCGGGCGCGATGGCGGCGCATCCTGCGCCCACGCCCGCACTAGCGCGTCCATGCGCGTCGGCTGGTTCGGAGGAACAGGGGAAGTATTTCTCCCCGGACAGCGAGGACGGTTTTTCCACGGGGCTGGACTATCAATCGGAACGGAACTGCGACGGGCCGGATCTTTCCATCAACTGCCTGATTGACGAGGGATGCTTCTCCCTGCATCTGGGCTACAATGAGGGCGCGCATGACGAAAGTGCTGCCCGGGCGTTTGCCGAGGGCATTCTGCGGGAAATCGGGACGCTGGCAGAGCATTTGAAGGCCGCGGAGCCGGCAGTCACGGCGTCGGATTTGGGGGAGACGGCATGGAGCGAGGAGGAGTTTGGGGCCATTGTTTCTGAATTCGCCCAGCGGGGCGAGCATTTGGAGCGGATCTATCCCCTGACTCCCATGCAGGAGGGCATGCTGCTTTCCCATGTGATGAACCCCAAGGCTCCGGCCTATCGCCTGGTGGACATCTATGCCTTGGACTTCCTGCCCGCCGAGGGGGAGCTTCGCTTCGCATTGGATGCCCTTGCGCGGAAGCACGAAGTCCTTCGGACGGCCATCCTTCACGAGGGAGTTTCCCTTCCCCGCCAGGCCATCACAGACCGGATGCCGGGCCTTTCCATGAGGGACATCAGCGGAGAGAAGGATCCGCTTGCCGCCGCCATGGATATCCGGGCGGATCTCTTGCGGAACGGCTACGATCTCCAGCGAAAGCCCCTGTTCCAGATCGTGTGCGCCAAGACTTCGGAGAATCGCTGCTACCTCATTGCGGCGGCCCATCATATCATCGTGGACGGCTGGTGCGTCCAGACCTACCTGAGGGATTTCGAGGAATTTCTCCGAATGGCGAGGGAGACAAAGGATCCATCCACGGCATCGATCGCAGCCTCCCATCCCGGCCTGTACGAGGCCATGGTCAGGGAACTCATCGCAAAGGATCGGGATGCCGCCGTCGAGCATTTCAGAACCCTTCTGTCGGGATATGACAATCGGGCAGAGATTCCTTCCTATGGCGTGATTTCCGACGGGGAAGGGAAGGAAAACCAAATCACGAAGAAACTGGATGCACCGTACGTAGAGCGGCTGTCCCAAGTGTGTCTGGGCCTTGGCGCGACCCTGGCCAGAGGCGTGGAATTGGCCTGGGGCATGGCGCTCCAGACCGCCTGCCGCATGGATGACGTGGTATTCGGCAAGGTGGTGTCTGGCCGCGACAATACCTCCGTCGAAGTGTCGGAGCTGGTGGGGCTTTTCATCAATACCGTTCCCGTCCGCGTGAAAACAGAAAAGGATTCCACGGCCGCCCAGATGCTGAAGGATCTGCAGACGCAGTCCCTCGCGGGGAGTGTCTTTGAGTTCTGCCCCCTTGCCGACATCCAAAAAGCCGTTGGCATGACGGACGGCCTGGTTTACTCCATTCTTTCCTTCGAAAATTACGACAGCGATGAAAAGCCGCTTTCCCTGCTGAAGTTCGTGTTCTTCAAGGAGGAGCACACGGGCTATGTGGGCGTGGACGCCAAGGTGTTGCCAGACGGCAGCATCGAGGCCCTCTTTTCCTTCGATCCCATGCGCTATCGCAGGGAGGAGATCGAGCGCATGGCCGCCCTCTGGGAGAATTTCGCGATCCGTATGGCGGAGCACCCGAACATCTCCATCGGATCCCTTCCCCTGATGCGCAGGGAGGACGAGGCCGATGTCGTGAAGCTCTCCCAAGGGGAACGCCTTCCCTATGACGCCTCGATGACATGGGTGGATCTCTTCCGGCAGCATGCGGCGGAGCGTCCGAATGCCCAGGCCGTGGCCGATGAAGCGGGCAGCATGACCTATGGCGAGCTGGAGGAGGCTTCCGGCAAAATCGCTTCCTACTTGGCGGAGCAGGGAGTGAAGGAAAACGAGTTCATTGCCGTGCGAATGGGACGGGTCAAGGAGTACATGGCTGTCCTTCTGGGCATCCATAAGGCGGGAGCGGCCTATATGCCCATCGACCTCGACTATCCGGCGGATCGGGTGGAATACATGATGGCCGATTCCGGGGCGAGGCTTGTTTTCACGGAGGAACTGGCCGCCGAAGTCCTGGGGGATCCCTCCCGGAAAGCCTTGGAAGAACTCCGACTGTCCCCGGAGCATTATGCCTATATGATCTACACCTCCGGTTCCACGGGAAGGCCCAAAGGGGTGGTCATCCAGCACAAGGCGCTCTTGAACTTTGTCCACAGCATCCGGGAAAAGTGGCATCTGACGGAAAAGAGCCGGATTGCCTGCCATATCAACTTTGCCTTTGACGCATCGGGAGAGGATCTCTATCCTGTCCTGGCGGCGGGAGGCTGCCTTCTAATCGTACCCGAGGAGGCTCGGCGGGATGTGCTGGAGATGAGGAAATTCATCCAAGCGCACAGGGTGAACGGCGGCTCTTTCCCCGCTCGTTTCGGCCAGATCCTGGCCGGGGGAAAGGAACCGTTGGATCTGGATTACGTGGCTATGGGCGGCGAGGCAATGACCGTCCTGCCGAATGTGCGGGGAAGAGTCTACAATGCCTACGGCCCGACGGAGTTCACCATTGCCTCGACCTATTTCGAGCCGGAAAAGGGAAGGGAATACCATCCCATTCCCATCGGGCGGTCCCTCCCTAACTGCGCTTGTTATATCGTGGACGGGCATGGTCGGCTCCTGCCCCGGGGCATGGCGGGCGAACTGTGCCTTGCCGGCCCCCAGATGGCCCTCGGTTACTGGAAACGCCCCGAGCTGACGGAGGAGAAATTTGCCGAGATTCGGGGTTCCGACGAAAAAACGGTGAAAGTCTACCATACAGGAGACCTTGCACGGTACAACGAGGAGGGGCAGATCGAGTTCCTCGGCCGCATAGACTTCCAAGTGAAACTGCGGGGATTCCGCATCGAGCTTGGCGAGGTGGAGAACCAGGCGGCAAAGTACCCGAGCATCCTTCATGCCGTTGCGGACGTCAAGAAGAATACCCTTTGCCTGTACTACACATCGGATGGAGAGATTCCGGAGGATTCCTTGAAGGCATTTCTGAGGGGGCCTCTGGCCGATTACATGGTTCCGGGATGCTTCATCCGTCTCCCCGAAATGCCCATGACCCCATCGGGCAAAATCGACCGCAAGCGCCTGCCCGTGCCGGAGTTCTCCGCTCGGCAGACGGAGTACGAGGCACCGGTGGGGGAAACGGAAGAAGCGCTCTGCCGCGCCTTTGCGAAAGTCCTGGGAGCGGAGGAGAACAGCATCGGCAGGAACGACGACTTCTTCCTGCTGGGCGGCGATTCCATCAAGTCGCTCTTGGTCATGGCAAATGCCGGGATCGAGGGATTGAGCGCCAAGATGATTTTCCAATGCAGAACCGCAAAGCGGATTGCTGCGACGCTGTCCTCCCAGGCGGTGGAGGATTTGGATGCCTATGAGGAGCGGGCGCGCCGGATGGTTCTCCCCGCCAGCCGAGGACAGGTCCTGATGCTGGATTACCAGTTCCTGAACCCCAAATCCACCATGTACAATCTTTCCGAGTTCTATCGGATGGGCGCGGGGGTGGATGCCGAGCGGCTGGCCCGGGCCGTGGACAAGGCGGCCCGCAATCATCCTTCTCTCAGCATCAGCATCGAGTTCAATGAGGACGGGGACGTTGTCCAGCGGATCGAGCCTTCGTTCTTGCGGAAAACGGAAATCGAGGACATTGCCCAGGAGGACGTGGACCGGCTTTCCCGCACTTTGATACAACCCTTCCAGGTGTTCCGCTCGCCCCTGTTCCGCTCGAAGGTTTTCCGATGCGGCGAGACGCTGTACCTCTTTTTGGAAATGCATCACATTATCTCGGACGGGACATCCTGGAGCATTTTCCTGGAGGACATCGCAAATGCCTACCAGGGGAAAGAGCTTGTGCCGGACTATTATTGCAGCTATATCCTGAAGGAGCATGAGATCCTTGGGACGAAGGAGGAGAAGGCGGCGGAGCGGTATTTTCAGGAACTCTTTGGGGACAAGGAGTGGTGCCTGGTCCCGACGCCGGACTTTGACTCGCTGAAAGCGGATGTGAAGGGGGAGGAGTTGGAGGAGAACGCTGTCCCCGTTGCACGGATGGCAGAGGCGGAGCAGCAGCTCGGCGTATCCCGGACAGTGATCTCCATTGCCGCCGCCCTGCTGGCTTTGCAGGAATACTGCGGGAAGTCCCATGTCACCGTGGACTATTTGAACAGCAACCGAATGGAGCCGTATTTGGGGAACACGGTGGGACTGGTCTACAAAATTCTTCCGGTGGCTGTCCATTTGGAGGATTTTCCCACAACGGAACGATTGCTGAAGGAGGTGGATCGCCAAGTGGTGGCGGGACTGGCCAATACCGCCCATAACTACGGGGCGGACCAAGCATCCCCCCTTGTGAACGACGCGATGCTGGTGAACTATGTTGCGGATCTGGGCGACGCATCCCAGGTGGAGGGACTCGAAATGACGGAGATCCCGCTCATAAGCGAACATTCCGGAGCCACAGGGAATGTGGACATTTACCTCTCGGAGAAAAATGGCGCCGTCCAGATTGACATCGAGTACCAGAAGCGGGCCTACGCGGACGGCAGCATGAGGAAGTTCCTGGATATTTATGTCAAGCATCTCAAGGAGTTGACGGAGGTTCCGATGGTATGAAGATAGAGCTTTCGGATCATTTCACCTACCAAAAGATCCTCCTTTTCACCTTGCCTTCCATCGGCACCATGCTTGCCATTACGTCCTTTCAGATGGCGGACGGGTTCTTCGTATCCAACTGGCTGGGGGTGGTTCCCTTTGCCGCTGTGAACCTGACGTTCCCCGTGCTGATGCTGGTCGTGGCTTTAGGCTTCATGATCGGCGAGGGGGGTAGCGCGTTTGTTGCAAAGGCAAAAGGGGAGGGGGATCTCCAGAAGGCGCGGGAGTATTTCACCTTTCTGGTGGCTGTTCTTCTGGTTTGCGGCGTATTCTTCGGCGTCCTGATGTATCTGGTGTTTCCGGAGCTGATCCGGCTGCTGGGCGCGTCGGAGGAACTGATGCCCTACTGCCAACGGTACGGGAACGTCATGTTCCTGTTCCTTCCCTTTATGATGGTGATGACGGCGTTTCAAAGCCTGTGGGTCATGGCGGAGAAGGCGTCCATGGGATTCCGCCTTTCCCTCATGCAGGGCGCTGTCAATGTATGCTTGGACTGGCTACTGCTTGTGGAACTGGGCTGGGAAGTGGAGGGGGCGGCGCTGGCCACCTGCATCGGCGCCCTGGCCTTTTCCGCCGCCACCCTGTGGTATTTCCGCAGGCCCAACGATTCCGGGCTGCACTTCGTCAAGTTTTCCGTGGATTTCAGCCAACTGGGGAAAATCTGCTACAATGGCATGTCGGAAATGGTGGACGCCGTTTCGGTCAACATCGTGGAACTCTTATTCAACCTGCAGCTCATGCTGCTCATCGGCGAAATCGGCGTGGTTGCCATCGGCGTCTACAGCTATGTCAACGAAATCTTTCTGTCCGTCTTTTTCGCCCTCTCCACGGCAACGGTAACCGTTGTGGGATACAAGTACGGGGCGGAGGATTATGACGGGATCAAGGATTTCCTGCGAAAGAGCGTCGTGCTGACCCTGTGCTGCGGCGCGGTCATGACCGCCGCCGGCATTTTCTTTGCCGATGAGATTGCAGATCTGTACGTCGGCTATGACCGGGAAGCCTGCGAGATGACCACCGGGGCGCTCCGAATCTGCTCCCTCGGGTTCTTCCTGTACGGCTTCAATATTGTGACGGCCGGATTCTTCACGGGAATGGAGGAGGGAACCAAGTCGGCAGTGCTGGCCTTTTTCCAGTCGATGGCCGCACCGATCGCGTGCATCTATCTGCTGCCGAAGCTCTTCGGCGCAGAAAACATCTGGTTTTCCACTCCCATTGCCACCGTTCTCGCGGCAATCCTTTCGGTCTGTCTTCTCCTGGGGCATTTTCGCAGGCAGTGACTGACAAGCCGATTCCATGGCAAGTAAAAGAGCCGTCAGCACGGTGAGCATATCACGGCGCTGCGGCTCTTTTTGCGTGAGTGTGCCCGGCTGCGCACATTTCTATACTCGCGAGCACTGAAATTTTCATCTTGCAACAAATCGCCTGCAGTATATGCAGAGAACGTAAGGAACTAGTGCACTGGCACGATGATATTTCGACAAACGCCACCGCCTATGTCGCCATCTGCTTTGTTGTCGTCAGTCGGCATAGCCACCGCTATGCCTCCCTCCTCCGCCGCGCATATGACGACATATTCGGCGTCGTTTTTATATCAAAAATCATCGTGTCAGTACTAGAGGAAAATAAGTTCGTCATATGGCGCAGAACAAATTCTGTCTGACAAGGAAGCGGAAACGAAGTCGTAAACAAAAGCCGGAAGTCAATGAGAGAAGGAGATGATTAAAATGACGGATGCAAAGAACTTTAAGAAGATGAATGATTTTGAATTGGAAAATGTGGTCGGCGGCACCGTAGCGGAACTGGAAGGCTTAGTCAGGGCTTTTCTCCAAAAATAATACCTATTATGATCGTAAACTCGGTCGTCAACTCAGCCAAGGCGAAGTCGAAGAGCGTCTGCGTAGATACTAATTGACCAGAGTATAATTTACCTGACAACTGATAGAACAAAGTGGGTGTCGCATGTAATGGTCATGCGGCTCCCATTTTTGGTGCGAAAAAACCCCGTGAAGCAGGAAACTGCACGGGGTTTGTGTAAGAAAGGCTGCCCCAGACCACGCCACCATAGCCAGAAGAGTAAGACAAGGACGGACTACGTCAGCGAGAAGACGCAGTATGCATGTACGGATTGCAAGGG
The DNA here is from genome assembly GCA_946402475.1 of uncultured Selenomonadaceae bacterium. The sequence goes on along the minus strand of CAMIWP010000008.1, from coordinate 703 downwards.
CTGCCCCAGGAAAGGCGATTGCATCCGTGCAGGAAGCTCCAAGACGTCGATGGAAGAGCGCTCCAAGCGGTTCGAGGTAGCGAAGAAATTCCAGGAGCAACGGAAGAAAACGCTGGAGCGGCTCACATCGCCGGAGGGCATTGAACTCCGGGTGAATCGGAGCATACAGGCAGAAGGCTCGTTCGCCCAGGCCAAGGGGAACCTCTCCTTCCGCAGATTCCTGAGCCGCAGAAGGAAGAACATCCTCGAGGAAGCGATGCTTTTGGCGATGGCGCACAATATGACATGCCTGCATAACAAGATACAGGCGGGAAAAGAGGAGCAGCATCTGTTCCCTGTCGCCTCGGGCGGACTGGCCGGAACAAAAAAGGCGCACAATTTTGCGACAATTTAGTTGCAAAGATTTGTGCGCCTGTTTTCAGTTGAAGTCGCCTTTCGATTTTCGGGAAGAGCGTTGCCTATCTCGAAAAGGGGCTGCCGCCTGAGGATTTTACCCTTCATGCGATAGCCCCTTGATTTAATGGTTCACTTCCCCTGACATAATGCCGTTAAGTGCTGTAGGATTTTGCTGGCTTCTATGCAGCCAATCACTTCACCCCTGGGAACTTCTGCCTGAGGGTTTTCATGAACTCAAAATAGGATACGGTCGGAATCTGAGTTCACCCCGGGAAACTTCTCCTTGAGGGTCTTCATAAGCTCAGCC
>CAMIWP010000007.1 GCA_946402475.1 uncultured Selenomonadaceae bacterium | reverse complement strand
GCAGATGGTGATGGAAATGGCCAGCAGGCATTTCTTGAGAAGCGCGGGATCCTTGATCTGGCTCTTTTCATCCAAGTGCATGACCTTGTCGCGGAGGCTGGGCTGAGTGACCAGCTTCTTCCCGTAAAGGGCGATCATCAAAGCCTCCACCACGATGAAGATCAGCACGGATACCGCCGTGACATTGTAGATGAAGTCCATGAAACTGAGCCCCACGGCGCTGCCGATCATGATGTTCGGCGGATCCCCGATGAGGGTTGCCGTCCCTCCGATATTCGACGAAAGGATCTGGGAAATCAGGAAGGGCTTCACATCCACCTTCAATTGGGAGGTGATGCTGAAAGTGATGGGCACAGTCAAGAGGACCGTGGTGACGTTGTCCAGAAGGGCGGAGCAGACTGCCGTGATGGTGGACAGGGCCAGGAGAAGCGCCACGGGCTTCGCCTTGACCTTCTTCGCCGCCCAGATGGCGAGGAAATTAAAGAGCCCCGTCTCGCTGGTGATGTTCACGATGATCATCATGCCCATCAGCAGGCCCAAGGTGTTAAAGTCGATGTGATGAATGGCCGTTGCCTGGTCGAGTATGCCAAAGAGAATCATGAGCATGGCCCCGAAAATTCCCACAATGGTGCGGTGCACCTTTTCCGAAATAATCAGGGCATAGGCAGCCACGAAGATGATGACCGCTATCGTTGTACTGTCCAAGGTACTTCCACTTCCTTCCACTTTTTAAACACGCGTTCCTGAAACCTATTTGCCGGATCGCTCCACGGGGATCAGGAGGATCTTCTTTCCCTCCCTCTTGATCTGCATGGTATAGTCCTTGATATCCTCCCGGAAAAGCTCCATCTTGAGCTGCAAGAGCTCCTTCCCCAGACGATCCATGATATCGGCGGTCAGACCCGCCTTTGCGAGGTTCGCCGGAGGCTCCATCTCCTCTTTTTCCTTGCGCTGCTTTTCCTCCTTTTTCCCCAAGGCTTCAAACTTCGCCTCTATGGTTTCCTCCTCCACATAGTCCCGAAACATGTCCTTATCCGAAAGATCCCGTGGGATTTTCCCCGCCCTCGGCTTCTTTGTCATCTTTGACAAACTTCTCACCTCAATTCTTTTGGGAAACCTTGGCCCAGGTATCCCTGAGTCCAACCACCCGGTTGAACACAAGATGATCCGGCGCCGTATCGGGATCCACCACGAAATACCCCGTGCGAAGAAACTGGTAGTGGGTTCCTGCCGCCGTGAGCTTCACGCTGGGCTCGATCAAGGCATCAGACAGAACCTCCAGAGAATCCTTTTTGAGTGCCTCGATGAAATCCCCTGGTACATTGCCCTCTGCATCCGTCTCCAAGAGATAGTCGTAAAGGCGAACCTCTGCCTTAAGGGCAGATTTCGCATCCACCCAATGTATCGTCCCCTTGACCTTCCGATTTGCCGTAGGACCGCCGCTCTTGGAATCCATATCGCAGGAACAGCGGAGTTCCACGATCCTCCCGGCTTCATCCTTTACGACTTCCTCGCATTTGATGATATAGGCATGCTTCAGGCGAACCTCGCCGCCGGGCTTCAGGCGGAAGAACTTCTTCGGCGCCTCTTCCATGAAATCTTCCTGCTCGATGAAGAGTTCCCCGGAAAAAGGAACAAAACGGCTCCCGCCATGCATGGGATTATTTTCTGCCAAAAGATATTCCTGCCTATCCTTGGGATAATTCGTCAATACCACTTTCAGCGGACGCAGTACCGCCATGACGCGATCGGCGTTCTCGTTGAGGTCATCCCTGACACAGTGCTCCAACATGGCCACGTCCACAAGACTGTTCCCCTTAGCCACGCCGATCTCCTCGCAGAACTTTCGAAGGGCTGCGGGGGTGTACCCGCGGCGGCGCAAACCGGAAATGGTGGGCATGCGGGGATCATCCCAACCCCTTACATGTCCCTCCTCCACCAACTGCCGCAGCTTGCGCTTGCTGGTGATGGTATTGGTGAGGTTCAGACGGGCGAATTCGATCTGGCGGGGCCGAGTGTTCACATCAAAGCCCAAGGACTCCAAAAGCCAGTCGTAAAAGGGACGATGCTCCTCAAACTCCAAAGTACAGACAGAGTGGGTAATTCCCTCGATGGCGTCGGAAAGCGGGTGAGCGAAATCGTACATGGGATAGATGCACCAGTCGTTTCCCGTACGGTGATGTTCCGCATGGGCAATGCGGTAGATGACGGTATCTCTCATGACCATATTGGGGGATGCCATGTCGATCTTCGCCCGAAGAACTTTGGCTCCATCGGGGAATTCCCCGGACTTCATGCGGCGAAATAAATCCAAGTTCTCCTCCATGGGACGATTCCTGTACGGACTTTCCTTCCCCGGTTCCGTGAGGGTTCCTCGGTATTCCCTGATCTCCTCTGCCGAAAGATCATCCACATAGGCAAGACCTTTACAGATAAGCTCCTCCGCATAATGATAGAGCTTGTCGAAATAATCCGAGGCGTAATATTTGCGATCCCCCCAGCTGAACCCCAACCATCGGATGTCCTCCTGAATGGAGTCCACATACTCCGTGTCCTCCTTGGTGGGGTTCGTGTCGTCAAAGCGAAGATTGCAAAGGCCGTGATTTCTCTCCGCCAAGCCGAAATTCAGGCAAATGGACTTGGCATGACCCACGTGGAGATACCCGTTAGGCTCCGGCGGGAATCGGGTGTGCACCCCCTCCGGGTATTTGCCGTTCCTCAGATCCTCCTCAATTGCGTTCTGTATAAAATTCGGGGCTAAATTCATCTCTGCCATCTTCCACTCTCCTCATCCAATATCCGCGCGATCTTCTTCCGCGCGCTTTTTCTCTATATAGTCTCGCAGTCGCCGGATTCCCGCATCCATGTGCTCGTTTCTCGGCTCAAGGGACGCAATGATGTCATCCACATAACCTTCTTCCAGAATGCGCTCCAAGGTCCAGGTGAAATTAATGTCATAAATCCACAACAGGCGCACCAGCTTGCGATCCCCGTGGGTCTTGATCTGATGGTAGTCTGCCTGTTGTCCCGCCATGAATACCCTGAGGAACTCGGGGCTCACCTCTTGGCTGTCCTGTACATTGATGAAATTCGGCGCCCCTTCCCCGTTGCTTCCCGTAAGATAGGGACGCAGGACGCGGTATATATCCAACTTGTCCGCATCACGGATGATCTTTGCCATCAGGAGTTTCCGTTTGTCCTCCGTAGGCGAGATCCTCTTCTTATTGTGATTGCCAATGGCAAACCGCACCAACGCCTCATCCTCTGACGCCAACTTTTTCATGAAAGGAAGCTCATCCAAGACCTTCAACCCGAGATCTGCGTGATCCTCCGACTTGGAATCGTTGAAGGTCTTGTAGACAGTATACTGTCGAAATCTGCCCACATCATGGAACAATCCCACGATCTCCGCCAGCTGCCGGTAATGTTCATCCGTTCCCAGATGAATTGCCAGCTCGCGACAATGATCCATAACGTATCCCGTGTGCTGTTCCTTCAGTCGGATTCCTATCTGCACCTCCCGGTCTTCCGTATAGAAAGACTTCATGTAATTCGCCATCCATGCATGCATTTCCTTCAATAGCTCGGTCATTGCAGAATATCCTTTCCTAGATTGAAACATCCTAATTATACTACCATGGGAACAAATTTCCCACTGATTTATTCTTATTTTACTCTCTTCAAGACGCTCCCACAAAAAAAGCCGCCCTTCCGGGCGGCTCCCGACGATATTTTTGCTCTATATCAAACATTCTCCTTTTCCTTGACAATGATGTGGGCCTTGTTGTTGAGATAGTTGATGCTACACTTCGAACGGTCAAAGTAGAACTTTCTCGTCCCAACCTTCACGCAGTTAATCTCGTTGTTAACATCACCGTCCTTATGGGAGAAGATCTTGTCCAACTCCAGACAAGTGGCCTTGTCCACGCTGACAGAGATGAAGACGCTTGCGGGATATTCCTTCTCCTTCAACTCCCCGTCCCGCAGGTACACATGCTTCGTAACCTTATAGGCATCAAAGTTCTCAACGGGAAGGTCCTTCTCAAAGGTATAGGAATTGGTCCTGATTCTAAAAAACATTGGCTTCAGATCCTTTCTTCTGCAGAACTGTACCGATTTTGTCGTAACTACATTATTCGACACATCCTCTATGAATTCCTTCCGGATTCTGTAAATCAATCTGCAGCGTCTCACGTCTTTCCGTTGATTCCCTGGATTCTTCGGTACAGAGAATAAATGGCGACAGGAAAACCCAACAATATCCCCATCAACTTTCCGAAGGGAGACGTTCCGAGATTCTCATCGGCCAAGATTCCCATGTACAAGCAAATTCCAATCACCACCGCAAGATAGATCCCCACTCCTGACAGGATGGAAAATGCCTTCACGGCTTGCCAGAGGGATTCCTTCCCTCCCGTTTCCCCTCTCATCAGCGCCCGACCACGAAGGGATCCGGTCTCTTCTCTGTCAAACCGAAATGGAAGAGAAGCGCCTGTATGATGCGCCGGGCAGCCAGTCCATCCCCGTAGGGATTGTAAGATCCCGCCATGCGGCAATATTCCCCTTCGTCCGTGAGAAGCCGCTTGGCCTCCTCATAAACCCGCGCCCTCTCCGTTCCGATGAGCTTTACCGTACCGGCCTCCACTGCCTCCGGCCGCTCCGTGGTATCCCGCAGGACGAGAACCGGCTTTCCGAGGGAAGGAGCCTCCTCCTGTATTCCCCCGGAATCCGTCAAGATGAGATGTGCACGATGGATGAGATTGGCAAAGGGCTCATAGTCCAAGGGATCGATGAGATGAACCTTGGCAAGCCCCCCCAACTCTTCATTTACAACCTCGCGCACCTTCGGATTCCTGTGGACGGGGAATACCACCTCCACATCCGCGAACTCTTCCGTAAGTTGCTTGAGGGCCTTGTAAACATGCCGCATGGGTTCCCCGAGATTTTCCCTGCGATGAGTCGTCACGAGGATCACACGCTTACCCTTGAAGTCCACCTTCCGTAGGAACTCGTCTTCAAATTGAAAATCATCCCTGACCGTGTGATGCAGGGCATCAATGACCGTATTGCCCGTCACGAAGATATTTTCCTCCTTCACGGATTCCTCCAACAGATTTGCGCGAGAAGTAGCCGTGGGCGCAAAATGAAGATCCGCAATGGCTCCCGTCAGCTTTCGATTCATCTCCTCCGGAAAAGGAGAATACTTATTGTGGGTGCGAAGGCCCGCCTCCACATGTCCCACCAGAATCTGATGGTAATAGGCCGCCAGCGCCCCGGCAAATGTCGTTGTGGTATCGCCGTGTACAAGGACAATGTCCGGTTTCTCCTTCGCAAGGACCCCGTCCAGCCCCATCATAGCCCTTGAAGTGATGTCAAAAAGGGTCTGTCCCTTCGCCATGATGTCCAAGTCATGATCCGGCTCTATACGGAACAGGCGAAGAACCTGATCAAGCATCTCTCTGTGCTGGGCTGTAACAGCCACCACCGGGATAAGCTCATCCGGGTGCTTTTTGAGTTCCAGGACAATCGGCGCCATCTTGATGGCCTCCGGGCGCGTGCCGAACACCGTCATCACCTTGATCCGCCTTTTTTCCATGCAGACTCCCCCTCCGTAATACACAAAGGAGGCAGGTACCCCTGCCCCAAATACACAAAACCAAATCCTCAATGTTGCTGCGCGGATTTCGTCGATTCATTCATGTGGAAGATCCCCAATTTTTTTGCCCCGATGAAGACGGCAAAGAGTACAATCCCCACAATAAGGATCGCGATCTGGCTGCTGACCTCCGTCAAGGTCACGGCGCTCAGCCCCAACATGGCGCTGATCACATACATCAAAAGCACGGCCTGACGCTGAGTGAATCCAAGATCCAAAAGCCTGTGGTGAAGATGCCCCCGGTCCGGCTTAAAGATTGGAACACCCCCGCGATAGCGCCGGACAATGGCAAAGGCCGTGTCCATGATGGGCAGGCCCAAGGCCAAAATCGGGACGATCAGGGCAATGGTGGCCGCGCATTTCACAGCGCCAATGATGGAAATGCCCGCCAGCATGAATCCCAGAAACATGCTGCCCGAATCTCCCATAAAGATACGGGCAGGATTGAAGTTGTAGTAGAGGAAGCCGAAAGCCGCCCCCGCCAAGGCTGCCGTGAGAACTGCCACCAACAGAATGTTCTGCTCTAACGCCACGAGGAAGATCGTGACGGAGGCAATCACCGCCACGCCGGCCGCCAGCCCGTCCAAGCCGTCGATGAGATTCACGGTGTTCGTCAATCCGACAATCCAAAAAATCGTGGCCGGAATCGCAAGATATTCCAAAAAGAGATAATCTCCAAAGGGATCCGTGATGAAATCGATCCGCACGTCGAAGACGATGGACAGGACACAGGCAGCAACAATCTGACCCACTAACTTTACCTTTGCGGGCAGATTCCTGTAATCATCCACGATTCCCAACAGGACAATCAGAGTACCGCTGACCAGAAGCCCCCATATTTCCATGGTCACCTCCGGCGTCAGATCCGACACGGACATCACCGACAACATGGACACCATAAAAGCGGTATATATCCCGATGCCGCCGATGCGAGCCACAGGCTTCTTATGAACCTTGCGGGCATCCGGGGCGTCCATAGCGCCTGTCTTTGCTGCGAAAAAGATGACCCCGGGGGTAAGCACCAAAGTCACGCCAGCAGCAATAATGAACGCCAATAGATATTCCGGCATCTTGCGTCCCACTCCCTCTTGCTAAAATCGAACTAAGTATACATCAGGGCATCGACAGTGTCAACGAAAAAAAGGGGAAATTTCCGCAAAGAGCTATGCCATCTGACGAATAAAGGACAGGGATTTCATAGGCTTTCCCAACACGAACCACAAATACGCCAAAAGGACCTGTTCCGCAAAAAGCAAATCTTCCCGCTTCACCTTGATGGAAGAATTCTTCCAGTCCATTCGGAGGAGTTCTAGAAGAAAGGATTCTCCTTTCGGAAGGAGCGGCTTAGCATCGGATGTGACGCAATCGGAGCAAAGAGTACCGCCCTCCTGGACACTGAGATAGGCATTTTCCGTAATCTCCCTGCCGCAATGGACGCAACTCCCCAAGCGCAACTGAAAACCGGAACAAGCGAGAATCTGCCATGCTGCCGCAAGGGCCGCGATCCTGGGATTGCGCGTCTCAAAGGCCGGAAAGATATCCAGAAGCAGATCGAAAACGACAGGATCCGGAGCGCCCTCCGGCAGGAACTCCTGCAAGATCTCCGCCACAAAGGAGCCATAGGCCATCGCCACGTAATCCTCCTCCAGTTTCCTGTATCGATGAAGCAAGCTGCACTGCTTCACGCTGTCCAGACGCTGCCCCTCCAAAAGCTGGACTTCCACGTGATGAAACATCTGCATCACCGATGCCATCCGGCTCCTGGGACGGCGGCTGCCATAGGCCGCTGCCTTCACCATGCCTCGCTCCTTGGTGAAAAGCGTCACGATCCGATCGGCCTCCCCCCAGTTTCGGACCCCGAGGACAAGCGCCTCTGTCGTATATTTCGCCGTCATCAGGAATGTCCTTCCCTATTCCTATTCGCTACCGAATCCAAAATTGCGCAGGATGCCCTCCCGGTCGCGCCAGTCTTTCCTGACCTTGACCCAGAGATCCAGATACGCCCTGGAACCGAGCAGCGCCTCAATATCCTTTCTGGCCAGCGCCCCGATCTCCTTGAGAAGCGCCCCCTTCGCCCCAATGACGATGCCCTTCTGGGATTCCCGCTCCACGTAGATGGTGAGGCGAATGTAAACGTCCCCGTTGGCACGCGTTGCCATCTCATCCACGTCCACCGCAATGGCGTGGGGAATTTCCTCCCGTGTGAGCATGAGGGCCTTCTCCCGCACCAGTTCCGCCACGATAAGCCGCTCGGGTTGATCCGTCACCATATCGTCGGGATAATACTTCGGCCCTTCCGGCAAGTATTTTCCCGTCTCCTCAAGAAGCCTGTCGAGATTTGTCTCCTCCTTCGCGGAGATGGGAACGACACCCGCAAAGGAATACGCCTTGGCGTAGTTGGAAATGATCGGCAGGACCTGTTCCTTCTCGATGAGATCCAGTTTGTTCACCACGAGCACCACGGGCTTTTTTGTGGCTTGCAGGCGCTCCAGGATGTAGCGCTCCCCCGGTCCCATCTTTTCCGTGGCATCCACCACAAAAAAAACCGCGTCCACTTCCTTGAGGGTTCCTTCCGCCGCCTTCACCATGTATTCGCCCAGCTTGTGCTTCGGCTTGTGGATGCCCGGCGTGTCCAGGAAAATCATCTGGGCGTCGGGGCGGGTGAGCACGCAGAGGATACGGTTGCGCGTCGTCTGCGGCTTATCCGACATGATGGCGATCTTCTGCCCGATGAGGCTGTTGATCAAGGTGGATTTCCCCACGTTTGGCCGCCCGATGACGGCAATGAAACCGGAACGATAGGGCTCTTTCTTCTCTGCGCTCATTCCTGACACTCCGTTACTCCCTGGATATTCCCAGCTGCTCCATGACGAAGCGCTGTTCCCGCTCCATCTCTTCCCGCTCCTCTTCCTCCATGTGATCGTAGCCCAGAAGATGCAGCATTCCATGCACCGCGAGAAACGTCATCTCCCTCCGAAGGCTGTGACCGTACTCGGCGGCCTGTTCCTCCGCCCGTTCCACGGAGATGATGATGTCCCCCAACACGTCCGCCTCAAGCCCCCCCGAAATCTTCGGCTCATCGCTTTCGCGCAGGGCGAAGGAAAGAACATCCGTGGGCCGATCCATGCCCCGATACTCCCTGTTGAGGCTTTGTATGCAGGCATTGTCCGTGAGGGTCACGCTGACTTCGCTGTTTTCCGCGCCATAGAGTTCCCCCACCTTTTCAATGGCTCTCCGCACATCATCCGGGACGTCCCCGGGAAAAACCAGTCCCTCGGGACGGATATCCATCAGGATTTCCATAGGAATTCACCGCTCCCCTTCCCTCGCCTGGCTCTCATATCTCTCATAGGCTTCCACGATGCGTGTGACGACCTCGTGCCGTATGACATCCACGGGCTGCATCCGAACGATGCCGACGCCTTCCACGCCCTCCAATATCCCGCTGGCTTGGCGCAGCCCCGAGGTCACCCCCCGGGGCAGATCCACCTGGCTCAGGTCGCCGGTAATGACCATGCGAGAGCCGAAGCCCAGGCGAGTGAGAAACATTTTCATCTGTTTTTCCGTGGTATTCTGTGCCTCATCCAGTATGACGAAGGCATCCTCCAGAGTCCGCCCCCTCATGTAGGCCAAGGGAGCAATCTCTATGACGCCCCTGGACATGAACTTCTGGTACAGATCCAATCCCAGAATATCCTGCAGGGCATCATAAAGAGGACGCAGATAGGGATCCACCTTGTCCTGAAGGTCCCCCGGCAGGAACCCCAGCCGTTCCCCCGCCTCCACGGCGGGGCGGGTGAGGATGATCCTGTCCACGTCCTTGTTGCGAAGAGCCGCCACTGCCATCACCACAGCAAGATAGGTCTTTCCCGTACCTGCCGGGCCGATGCCGAAGGTGATGAAGTTCCGACGGATGGCCTCCAGATAGATGCGCTGCCCCATGGTTTTGGGCCGCACGTGGCGTCCTCTGGATGTCACCAGGACCGTGTCGCTGAACAGGGAATGAAGAGCCTCTCCCTTGCCGCCCTTCACCAGGCCGATGCTGTAACGAACCTCGTGCATGGTGATACTCGTCCCCTGCCGGTAGAGGAACTGCAATTCCTCCAGCACCTTCGACGCCTGACGGACACCCGCGGCCTCGCCGAGAAATTCCACCCGATCCCCCCTGCTGACGATCTGGCAGGAAAACCCCTCCGACAGCGCCCGCAGAAACTCGTCCCCCTCGCCCAAAAGGGCATAGGCCTCCTTGTGATCGGCAAAAACGACTTCTTTCTCCAATGCCTTTTGCAAAAAGAACCCCCAATTCTTACTGTCGAATCTTCGCGCGGAACTTCTCGATCATCTTCACCGGCTTGTAAGACTCCTTCGCCTTTCGAAGCCCCTCCAGACCCATATCCTCCTCACGGTTGATATAGGTCATGCCGCTCCACTCGTGCTCCACGAATCCCTGGTTGATGGCGGGATAGGCTCCCCGTACCTCCGGATCGGCCTTTTCCACATGGATGACCGCCGTATCCGCGTTGAGCTGCTCCCCGAAGGTAAAGGCCACAATGCGGTTGTCCAATCGGATGGCGCCTCCCTTGAGGCCGAAATCTTGAAAATTGTTCAGGACCTCAATGATGGCCGCCCTCTCGTGACCGATGAAGGGATCGTCCGGCTCCTCCTGAGAGCGCAGCTTGTACCAGCTGTTGAGCTCCAGCTTGCAAAGGGTGATGATCTCCTCCGTGATGGGCAGGTACTCCGCCTGAGGGTACATCTTGCGGAAGGCGTTCAGATGGTTCTTCTTGGAATGGTATTTTCTCCCGGCCAGCTTCATCAGGCTCTCGCTGCTGTACACGTAGTCAAAATTGTCCCGATCCGGCCAAATATCGAAGTCCGCCCTCCCGTAGTTCTCCAGAACCTCGGCAAAGGAGCGCTCAACGCCGGAAAATCGAAGGGTGCGCCCCTCTTCTCCGAAATGTTCCATCAGCCTCGCCACGGCATCGTCCATCCGTTCCATCGGCCCAATGGGCTGAAGAGCCGTGAGTGCGCCGTCTTCCCCCAAACAGGTCAGGAAGAGCACATCATCCTCCACTGCCGTCCTGATCTGGAAGGGCTTCCGCCACATGTAGAGATTTGTGAAATTAAAATGAGAGTTCTCGTAATAGCCGCTTCGGTAGAACTTATCCACCACCGGCTTATCGTCCTTTGTTAAATCCCTGAAATCTATATTTCTCATTCCTCATCTTCCAAAATTTTTCTCGTCATATAAGAGTCTTTTGACCTGTCCGCCAAGGTCTCCAAGGATGAGCCCGTCACCGCCTCCACCGCTGCCAACACGGCGCCCTCCACCAAGGGGCAGTCCACCATCCGGATCTTGCGGCCCTCCATATCATCCAGAACCATTTCCGTTGTCATAACGGCGCTCCCCATATCCATGAGAACAGCGACGCCGTCCTCGGAGTACACCTCATCAATCGCATCGTAAATGCGCTGAAAACTCGTTCCCAGAGTCCCGTCCTCCAAGCCGCCGGCCGCAGCGATCCTCACATCTTTCGCCATGGCTCTCGCCAGCTCCACAACACCTTCCGCCAGTTTTTGGCTGTGGGATACGATCACGATGCCAACCATCGACAATTCCCCCTGTTCCTGTCATTTATAGTAAAGCACGCCAGCTTCGAAAATCCGCTGATCCATGTTTCCGGGAACATTCTTTGCCACATCCCTGCCAACCCTCTCGGAGTGTCCCATCTTGCCGAGAACACGCCCGTTCGGGCTCGTGATGCCCTCAATGGCATTGACGGATCCGTTGGGGTTGAAGGGATAGGCCATGGAGGGATTTCCCCGGCTATCCACGTACTGGGTGGCAATCTGCCCCCTGATGCGGAGCTTCGCCACCACCTCATGATCCGCGACGAAGCGACCCTCCCCGTGGGATACCGGTACGGTATGGATTTCTCCGACGGTTGCGTTGTGAAACCAAGGCGAGAGATTGGAAACCACCTTGGTTCGCACCATGCAGGACACATGGCGTCCCATGCTGTTGTGCGTGAGGGTCGGCGAATGATCCGAAAGAGGCCGGATCTCGCCATAGGGCACAAGTCCCAGCTTGATAAGGGCCTGAAACCCGTTGCATATCCCGAGGATCAGTCCGTCCCGGGAATCCAGCAACCGCATGACCTCCGCCGCAATGCGGGGATTGCGGAACATGGCCGCCATGAACTTGCCGGAACCGTCCGGCTCATCCCCGCCGCTGAACCCCCCCGGCAGCATGAGGATCTTCGCTCTCCGTATCCCCTGCACAATGGCTTCCACCGACTCTTCCACGGCTCCGGGCGTCAAGTTGCGGATCACCATGGTCTCCGTTTCCGCTCCTGCCCTCTGCCATGCCCGGGCAGAGTCGTACTCGCAATTCGTCCCCGGAAACACGGGAATGAACACCCTGGGCTTCGCCACCTGCGCCTGCGGCACGATCCGCATTCCTCGGTTGTAGGCAACGAGGGTCGCCTTTTCCTTGGAACCCCTCCTGAGTTTCGTGGGGAAAATGCTCTCCAAGGGCTTCACATAGGCTTCCTCGGCGTCCGCCAGGGGAATCGCCGCCTTGCCGCAGACGATGCTGGGCACCTCTATGGTGCTTCCGAGCTCGCAGTAGCTCGTCCCTTCCAGGGACTCCGTCACATCCATCTTGTCGGAAATCTCCAAGAGAATCGTTCCGTAGTCGGCCCGGAAGAGATCCTCCTTCTGCATGGCCTTGGAAAAGCGAAAACCGATGCCGTTGCCCAGGCACATCTTCGTGATCGCCGCAGCGATCCCGCCTGTGCCGACGCTCATGGCGGAGAAAATCCGCCGGGTCCTCGACAAGGCCCCGATCTTGGCAAAATTGTTCCTGAGGCTCCGGAACCGGGGCAGATCCTGATCGTCCTTGGGACAGAACACGGCATAGACCTTGTTTCCGACGTACTTGAACTCCTGGGATATCACGTGCTCCGTCCGAAGGACATTCACCGCAAAAGATGCCAGTGTCGGCGGCACGTGCATGTCCATGAAGGTGCCGGACATGGAGTCCTTGCCGCCAATGGCCGGGATTCCCAGTTCATGCTGCGCCCAAAGAGCGCCGAGCAGTGCCGCGAAAGGTTTGCCCCACCGTTCCGGATCCCTTCCGAGGCTCTCGAAATACTCCTGAAAGGTCAGCCGTATCTTCTCCGCATCCCCACCCAGAGCAACGATCTTTGCCACAGACTCCACCACCGCGTAGAGGGCGCCGTGAAAAGGGCTCCACTCCGAAAGATGAGGATTCAGCCCAAAGGTCATGGCCGTCGCCGTATTCGTCTCCGCATCCGGCACCGGCAATTTTGCCACCATGCCCTCCGCAGGGGTCATCTGCCGCTTTCCTCCAAAGGGCATGAGCACCGTGCCGCCCCCGATGGTGGAATCAAAGCGCTCGGCCAGGCCCTTCTGGCTGCACACATTGAGATCCCTGAGGTTTGCCAGCCACGCCTTCTCCAGATCCTGGCCGCATCTCGCCACGGCCTCCGGCAGCTCGTGAAAATATCTCCGCTCCATATCCGGCATGGTGATCTTCGCCGTGACGTGTTGCCGGACCCCGTTCGTATCCAGAAAGGACCGCCGGATGTGCACGATCTCCTTGCCCCGCCATTTCATGACGAGACAGGGATCCTCTGTCACAAGGGCCACCTGGGCAGCCTCCAGATTCTCCTCCTCTGCGTACCGGGAAAAGGCTTTCAGCGACTTGGGATCCAAGACCACCGCCATGCGCTCCTGGGATTCGGAAATGGCCAGTTCCGTGCCATCCAGACCCTCGTATTTTTTTCGGACAGCATCCAAGTCGATGAGAAGTCCTTCTGCCAGTTCTCCGATGGCAACGGATACGCCGCCAGCACCGAAATCATTGCACCGTTTGATCATACGGCTGACCGCCGGATTGCGGAACAACCTTTGGATCTTCCGCTCCGTGGGAGGATTCCCCTTCTGAACCTCCGCGCCGCAGTCCCGCAGGGAATCCTCTGTGTGCTCCTTGGAAGAACCCGTCGCGCCGCCGCAGCCGTCGCGTCCCGTGCGTCCTCCCAGAAGGACCACGACATCCCCGGGGGCAGGGCGCATCCTCACCACATTCTCCTTGGGCGCCGCCGCGATGACCGCGCCGATTTCCATGCGCTTCGCCATGTACCCCTCGTGGTAGATCTCCCGCACCTGTCCCGTGGCGAGGCCGATCTGGTTTCCATAGGAACTGTATCCCGCCGCAGCTCCCTGAGTGATCTTCTTCTGGGGCAGCTTCCCCGGGAGAGTATCCCCGATGGGCCGCCTGGGATCCGCCGCTCCCGTCACCCGCATCGCCTGATAGACATAGGAGCGCCCGGAAAGGGGATCCCGAATGGCACCGCCCAAGCACGTAGCCGCGCCACCAAATGGCTCGATCTCTGTGGGATGGTTATGGGTCTCGTTCTTGAACATGACCAGCCAGTCCTGCTCTTCTCCCCCCACATTCGCCTTGACTACAATGCTGCAGGCGTTGATCTCCTCGGACTTGTCCAGATCCTCAAGAAGCCCCTGCTTCTTGAGCGTCTTCATGCCGATGACGGCGAGATCCATGAGTGTCACATCCCGAAGCTCTCCGCCGTAGATCTCCCTTCGATCCTCGATGTACTTGTCATAAGCGGCCTTAACGGAGGGATGATAAAACCCCTCTTCCATCTCCACCATGTCGATGGCGGTGGTAAAGGTCGTATGACGACAGTGATCCGACCAATAGGTATCGATGACGCGAAGCTCCGTGATGGTCGGCGGGCGCTTCTCCGTATCCCTGAAGTACTTCTGGCAGAACTTCAAGTCATCGAAATTCATGGCGAAGCCCCGCTCCTCCATGAATCTCCCCAAGGTTTCCTCGTCCCATCCGTTGAACTCCGAGAGGATCTCCACGTCGGAAGGATCCTCCGTCTTCATCTCCAGGGACTCCGGCTTCCACATGGATGCTTCACGGCTCTCCACGGAATTGATGCAGTATTCCTTGATCTTCCGAAAGACCTCATCCCCCACATCGCCAACAAGGACGACAACACGGGCCGTGGCGATCCTGGGGCGCTCCTTCTGCGTGACCAGCTGAACGCACTGTGCTGCGGAATCCGCCCGCTGATCGTATTGCCCGGGCAGGTATTCCATGGCAAATCTCCGAGATTTGGGGAACTCGGGCAACTCCTCTTCGTAAACCATGTCCACCGGAGGTTCCGAGAACACCACGGTCTTCACCTTTGCGTATTCCTCATCCGTCAGTCCCTCAATGTCGTAGCGATTGATCAGACGCACAGCTTTGAGTTCCGTCAGACGAAAAGTTTCCGTGAGATCGTCACAAAGTTGCTGGGCGGGAATGTCGTAAAATCCCTGCCGCTTTTCCACGAAGAGTCTTCTTACCGTCATGGATTTTTCCTCCAAAGGTTTTTAAGAAATTTTAACATGCTTTAGCATATCATTTCAAGGCTTTATTTTCAAAGGTTGGCGCTAATTTTCACATTTTATCGCATTTTAACAAAACTTAACGATTCCAAGGCATTTTGCAGACATGCCACAGGAAAAAGCCCGCCAGTATTGAGCTGACGGGCTTTTGTAACTTGCCAGGTAGGTCG
>CAMIWP010000006.1 GCA_946402475.1 uncultured Selenomonadaceae bacterium | reverse complement strand
TCCGGGTGGATTTCGTACAGGACAACCAGTCCTTTTCCGCAACCAGGGGAACCTTGCGGGGGCTTCACTATCAGTTGAACCCCATGTGCCAGGCGAAGCTTCTGCGCTGTACCCGAGGGGAGATTCTGGACGTGGCGGTGGACCTCCGGAAGGGATCTCCACAATACGCGAAGTGGGTTGGTGTGCGGCTTTCGGCGGAGAACAAGAAGCAGCTCTTCATCCCGAGGGGCTTTGCCCATGGTTTCATCACTTTGACGGATGACGTGGAGGTCCAGTATAAGGCGGACAACTACTATGCGCCGGAATATGACGGAAATATCCGTTGGGACGATCCGGAGATCGGCGTGGACTGGGGCATGGAGCCTGTGGTTCTTTCGGAGAAGGATCGAAGGGCGCCCCTTTTGAAGGAGCGCAGGGAACTGAATTTCCTGTATGAGGGCTAGGACGGGTAGAACGGGGTGCGCCTGGGTTTCCGTTCGGAAGAGGTGTGAGTTTATGAAAAAAGCCGTGATTTTCGATTTGGACAATACGCTCTACGACTATGACCGGGCGGACAAGCCTGCGGCGGAGGCTCTGGTGAGAAAGGGCAGTGAGCTCCTGGGGGTTCCGGAGGGGGCGTTTGCCGTTCATTATGAGGCGGCAAAGACGGCGGTGAAGGCCCGCCATGCGCGGCGGGCGGAATCCCACAATCGCATGCTCTTCTGTCAGCATGCGGTGGAGCTCTTGGGGAAAAGCCCTCTGCCCTATGCGTTGGAACTCTACGAGACCTATTGGGGGGTGTTCCTGGAGAACATGGAGCCCTACGAGGGAGCCTTGGATTTTCTGGAGGAGCTGAAGGCACGGGGCATACGCATCGGTGTCTGCACGGATATGATGACCCGGGTCCAGTATCAAAAGCTCAGGAAGCTGGGGATGTCCGGGTACGTGGACTGCATCGTGACCAGCGAGGAGGCTCGGTGCGAAAAGCCAAACGCAGTGCTCTTCCAGATGGTGTTGGACAAGCTGGAGGTCCTGACCCGGGAGGCCGTCTTCATCGGGGATAACCGCAAGCGGGATGTGCAGGGGGCTATCTGGAACGCCATCACGCCGGTCTGGTACGTGGCGGATCGGGACTATGTGCCGGAGGAGGGGATCCTCGCCGTACGCTCCTATCGGGATCCCGAGTTGAGGGCGCTCTTTTTCTGACGGCGACAAAACAAAAACCGCAGGCCCAAAGGGATTGGCATTCCTTTGGGCCTGCGGTTTTTGTTGCCATTGTGGGGTTCCTATGCTCCCGCGACGCCGTAGCCTTCCAGAAGCTCCCGTATGGCTGCGGTATTCGCGAAGTTTTGGGGCAGGAGATCCGTTCCCGCGAGCCCCACGCCGTATTCCTGCTCGATGGCTGCCACCAGACGCTGCAGGTCGAAGGAATCCATCAGCCCGTCGGCTTGGAAGTCCTCGCTTCCCTCATAGTCGTAATCCGGGTGCAGTTCCTTCAGCAGTTCCTCGATTTTTTTCATGGTTTTGTCTCCTCTCGCAATGTTTCTCCGTCAGGAAAGCCTTTTCCGCAGGGCTTGACGGTCGATCTTCCCGTGGGAGTTCAGCGGGATGGGACCGGGGATCAGGCGGGTGGGCACCATATAGGAAGGCAGACGCTCCCGCAGGGCGGCGAGGAGAGCCTTTTCCTCCGAGTCTCCCTCGTAGAAAAGCACCAGCTCGTCTTTGGTTCCGTCGTGGAGACAGCAGACGCTGGCGAGTCCTGCGGCCCGGGCCGCCGTCTCGATCTCTCCCAGCTCCACCCTGCGCCCCAGATGCTTCACCTGAAAATCCCTGCGGGTCACATAGCGCAGATTGCCGTCCTCATCGTAGCGGCCGATGTCTCCCGTCCGGAAGATGCGGGAGGGCATTTTCGGATGGCGGGGATCTCCCGGGAAGGCCGCTGCCGTCCTGGGGAGATCATCGTAGTAGCCCAGGGCGAGGCAGTCGCCTCTCACGCAGACTTCCCCTTCTTCCGTGCCGATCACCGGGGTGCCGTCCTCGCGGAGCAGGAAGGTTTCCCGTCCCCGGCCTCCCCGGCCCAAAGGCAGGGCCTCGCTTTCTGCAAACTCCCGCCGAATGCGGTAATAGGCCGCCACCCCCGCCGTTTCCGTGAAGCCGTAGAGGTTGGTGCACTCTGCCTGGGGAAAGGCTCTTCGCCAGCGATTCAGCACGCGGACGGGCATGACGCCCCCCGCGAAGCAGATGCGGCGAAGGGGGGGGAGAGCTCCCTTTTCCCCCAGTTCCTCCAGGATTCCCGTATCCGCTACGAACTGAAAGGCGGTGGGCGCCCAGAAGATGCTGGTGATGCGGTGTTCCAGAAGATATGACATGGCCGCGGCGGGGAAGGTCATGGCCGCGCCCGCCAGAAGATGGACCGTGCAGCCCGCCCGGAGGCCGCCGTAGACATCATAGAAGGAGAGCACGTAGTGGAAGGGAGCGACGCTTCCCAGGATGTCTTCCCCCGCAAGCCCCATCTCCTCCACGTACTGTTCCATGTTGGCGAGGACCGCCCGGTGGGGGATCACCACGCCCTTGGGCCTTCCCGTGGAGCCGGAGGTAAAGACGATGCAGAGGGGATCCTCTCCGATGGGCTTGGGAAAATCCTCCGCAAGCGTTTCGTTTCCCTCCAGGAGGTCCTCCACCAGGAGGATCTTCCCCTTTCGGAACTTCCGGGCCCTGCCTTCCAGCTTCGCTTCCGTCAGGAGGACGGAAGGAGAAAGGGAGGCGAGAAGGGTCTCCTGCCTCGCGGGAGGCGAGGCCAGATCCAGGGGCGCATAGGCTCTGCCGCTGTACGCCGCTCCCAGCATGGCGGACACTGCGTTGCAGTCCCGCTCCATGTAGATGGCCACGGGAGCGCCGGGATCTCCCGCAGCGGAACGGAGAAGGGCGGAGGCAAGGCATCGGGCCTCCCGGCGAAGTCCACCAAAGGTGAGCCGTCGTTTTTCGTCCACAAAGGCATCTTTTTCCGGCCATTTTCGGGCGGCCCGCTCCAAAAGATCGGTTATGGCTTCCGTCACGGATGGTTCACCTCACATCTCAACGATGTCGTCATCCTCCAGGTAAGCGCCGTTCTCCACCTCGATGAGTTCCAGGGAGATGCGGCCCGGGTTTCTGAGACTGTAGGGGGCGGTCTTGGGGATGTAGACGCTCTCGTTGTCGTGGACGAGCTGCCTCTTCCCGTCGATCTCCACCTCGGCGGTGCCCCGGGTGACGACCCAATGGACGCTCCTGTGGTAGTGCATGCGGCGGGAGATCTCCGCGCCGGAATGGACCACCAGCTTCTTCATCTTGTAGCCGTCCCCGGAGCCAAGGAGGGCCTGCTGCCCCCATTCGAAGTAGAGGGTGGTGTGCTCCACGGCTTCCTTGCGGCCCCGCTGCTTCAGGGTTTCCACCAGATCCTTGACCTTTTGGCTCTCTCCCTTTTGCGCCACCAGGATCACGTCGTCCGTCTCGATGATCATGACGTCCTTGAGGCCGATGCCGGCGATCAGGCGGCTCTGGCCGAAGATCAGGTTGTCCTTGCAGTCGATGGCGATGGCATCCCCCTTGATGGCGTTGCCGTCCCCGTCCTTTTCCAGCACCTCGTAGATGGCATCCCAGGAGCCCACGTCGTTCCAGTAGAGCTTCAGGGGCAGGGTGACGCCCTTCTTTGATTTCTCCGCCACGGCGTAATCCACCGAGATGGAGGGGATGTCCTCAAAACGGGCGAGGACCTGCTCGTAGTTTCCGATGAGATGCTTGGAGATCTCCGGGGCGTACTGCTCCAGCTCTTGGAGATAGCAGTCGATGCGGAAGGCGAACATCCCGGAGTTCCAGTAGTAGTTCCCCCTGGCGAGGTATTCCTCCGCCGTGGCCTCGTCGGGCTTTTCCTTGAAGGAGGCAGTCTCGAAGGCGCCTCCCAGATCCTTTCCCGTCTCGATGTAGCCGAATCCCGTCTCCGGCTTCGTGGGATGGATGCCGAAGGTCACCACATGGCCCTTTGCCGCGAAGGTCGCCGCCTTGGAAACGGCATCCTGGAAGGAAAGGGTCGGGCGCAGGATGTGATCCGAAGTGGAGATGAACATGACCTCGTCCTCCGAGGCTCCCAGTTTGTCCAAGCAAAATTTCGCGGCCAGGGCAATGGCGGGAGCCGTGTTCCTCGCCACGGGTTCCATGACGATGTGCGCCCCTGCCGCGCCGCTGACCTGCAATTCAGTCTTCACGTGATGCACGTAGGCCTCGTTGGTCACCACTACAATGTCTTCAGGGCGGATCATGTTGCGGAATCGCTCGATGGTCTCCCCCAGAAGGGAGGAAGACTTGTCGATGGTGAGGAACTGCTTCGGCCTGCTTTTCCTGGAGAGGGGGAACAGCCGCGTCCCGCCGCCTCCCGCCAGTATGATGATCTTCATCTATGCACCTTCCCTTTCGTTACGGTTTTCGACTCCTATGAAATCCAGCGGCTGCTCCAGATCCAGTTTCCCGCTCTCCTCATCCAGACGCAACAGGCTCTTGTGAATGGACAGGCCGGGAAATTCCTCCAAGCGGATGGTGGTTCCTTCCGTCCAATTGTCCTTGGCTTTCTTTCCCGTTTCCGTTCTCATCTCCACGGGTGAAGTTCTGTTTCCATCAAATCGGTAGCAGCAATGCGCTGTTACAGCGGAGAATCGGGGAAGACGGAGCACCCCGGAAATAGCCCATGCGTTGGCGAGCCCTCCCGAGAATTGCGGCAGGATTTTATCCTGCCACTTCGAATTCGATACGGTCTTCGTCAATTCAAAAATATGAAGCCCCCATGCGTTGCGTTCGGGATCATGGAGCAATACAAGATGATCTGCGCATTTCTGATTTTTCAGGACGGGAAATACGTGCTTGTCCATGCGCATGACGTGGATGCAAGGGTATTTGCTGGAAAGATTTACCTGTCCCCGGCCATCGGACGCTGTTTCGTCGATGGAAAAATCCTCCCACTGCGCGTGGCAGACGCATATCTCCGGGTTGAGCAAATTTCTGAGCGCGTCTGCGGCACTGCCGAAATCACTCATCTCCATCCTCTCCGTCTGCCTCCAGATCCTTTGATTCCAGCAAAAGATTCCGAAGGGTATCGTTGAAGGAGGGGACTTCAAACCCATAGCTGTTGTATGTCAGCTGCCGCACAAGGGAATGTTTTCCGTCTTTTTCTGCATTAAACTGATATATCATTGTCTCTTTTCCGGACAACAGATCTTTCTCTTCTTCATAGCCGTATTTTTCGAGCAAGGTTTTCTTTCTGGCCGCAGGCTGGTTGGAGAGCTTTATCATGTTGTTGATGTGTTGAAGGATGGTATCGCTGTGGGTTGTGACGAACATCGGGATCCCCATGTTTCGCAAGTGGATGATGACCTGCGCCGTCAGGAGTTGCAGTTTCGGGTGCAGCCCCGTTTCGGGTTCCTCCATGAAAATCACGGGAATACGGGGATGATACTGCAAAAACAGGAGCAATGGCGCGAGCTCTGTCACCACGCCGGAGGCCAGATGCATCGGAAGTTCGACACCGGCGGCTTCGGAACGATAGAGAATGGATGGCTGCGGGGTATCCCCCTGGAGCCCGACATGGCCGCAGACGATGTTCTCTTCGATGAATCGGATCACCGGAGCGAAGGTGTCGTTCGGATCATCCGGCGAAAGTTTTGCCAGGTTCTTCAGAAAGTCGCTGCATGGTCTTGTCAGCTTTCCCTGGATCCCGACCTCTTTCTCCGCATCATAGGCATCCGACAGCGATGCGCCGATCAACGGCCGGTAGGACAGCAGGAAACCCGTGCGCGACGAAGGAAGGTAGACAGCGTCTGCCATGGAGCTTTTCTTGAAATCCTGCTTGAGCATGTATTCCAGCAAAAAGCCGACAAAAAAAGCCACGTCCTTGGGAGAATCCGCTTCTTCCATCTTGGCGCCGTTATAATGGTCGGGTTGTATGAGGTAGATCGGTTTCCCGTCATCATCTTCTTTTCGGTAAGTGAGCCTAACCCTCCGACGCACCTCATGGCGGGGAAACTCGACAGAAAGCCTGTCGATGGCAAGATCTGTGTTGAAAGCCCGCCTTGCTATGCGGGCGAGATTTTTCTTCAAAACTTTATTAAGTAATCTTATGTAGCTTTCCTGAGCGGCTTCATCCAACACCCAGACACTGCTACCCTTGTTGCGGCACAGATTCATCTGCTCCAGAAGCTGACCGGCACATTCTCTGTACTCCTCGGATTTCATACATAAATTATAGCCATGCGCATAGAAGCGGATGTTCAGCAGTGTATACAACAGGCTCATCAAGTAGCTCTTCCCGCTGTTATTGTCCCCAACGAACAGAACCAAGGGCGCCATGGAGATATCTGCCCTTTTCAGTTTTCCAAAGCCTTTGACGTGCAATGTCCAGCAATTTTCCAAACAGACACCTCCCTCGCATCGATTGTCATATTCCCGTATGGGAAGGAATCCTTCGCCAGTAGTCCAGGGTTTCCTTCATTCCCTGATGAAAGTCGCAGCGCGGCTCCCATCCCGTGGCCCTTCTCAGTTTGCCGGAGTCCCCGATGAAAAAGGGGACATCCGAGGGCCGCATGTGCTCCGGATCCGGTTCCACGTCGATCTTCACCTTGGAGAGGGCGAGGAGTTCCCGGAGGATGTCCTCCATGGTGTGGGCCCGGCCGGAGCAGATATTGTAGACGCCGCTTTCCACGTCCTGTTCCACCAGCAAGGCGTAGGCCCTCACCACGTCCGCCACGAAGGTGAAATCGCGGCTGGCGCTCAGGTTCCCCACCTTCAGCACGGGTGCCTGCTCCCCGCGCTCGATGGCTGCGATCTGGCTGGCGAAATCCGTGGTGACGAAGCCCTTCGCCTGTCCGGGGCCGAAATGGTTGAAGGAACGGGTGTGGATCACGGGAAGGCCGTATTCCTTGCCCAGTTGCAGAACCATCTGTTCCGCGCAGTACTTGCTGATGGAGTAGGGGTTCTGCGGCAGGCAGGGCGTTTCCTCCTTGAGGGGAACGCCGGACTTTGCCGCCAGGCCGTATTCGTCGCTGGAACCGATGCTCAGGAATTTCGCCTTGGGATTCACCTCGTGAAGGGCCTCCAGCACGTTCACCGTTCCCCGGATGTTCACGTCTGCCGTAAGGCCGGGCTTTTTCCAGGAGAGGGCGACGTTGCTGATGGCGGCGAGGTGGATCACCCCATGGGGGTGAAATCTCTCCATGCAGGACTTCACGGCGTCGGGTTCCAGAATGTCCACCCGATGAGCGGGCACACCCATGGCTTTCAGGGAGTCCTCGCCGCCGATGCCCATGGCCGCGGTCTCATGGCCCCGCTCCTTCAGCAGCCGGAGGAGGTAACCGCCTACGAAACCTCCCGCCCCGGTCACAAGAATCTTCATGTCACTTCACCTTTAACTCGTCGGAGACCCGCTTCATGTCCGCGTCCACCATCATGCGGATGAGCTCTTCCAGGCTGGTCTTCGCCTTCCAGCCCAAGATCTTCTCGGCCTTTTTCGGATCTCCCAGAAGGAGATCCACCTCTGCGGGACGGTAGAACTTCGGGTCGATGACCACGTATTTTTCGTAGTCGAGCCCCACATGCTCAAAGGCGATCTTGCACATGTCGCGGACTGTGGTGGTGCGCCCCGTGGCCACCACGTAGGTGTCCGGCTTCTCCTGCTGGAGCATGAGCCACATGGCCTCCACATAGTCCCCCGCAAAGCCCCAGTCCCGCTTCGCGTCGATGTTGCCCAGATGGAGATCCTTCTGGATGCCCTGCTTGATGCGGGCGACGGCATCGGTGACCTTGCGGGTGACGAACTCGATGCCCCGAAGGGGGGACTCATGGTTGAAGAGGATGCCGCAGCAGCCGAAGATGTCAAAGCTCTCCCGATAGTTGATGGTGGACCAGTGGGCGAAGAGCTTTGCCACGCCGTAGGGGCTGCGGGGATGGAAGGGAGTGGTCTCGGACTGGAGGGGATATTCCGGCATGCCGCCGAACATTTCCGAGGTGGAGGCCTGATAGAACTTCACCTTGGGGTTCACGATGCGGATGGCCTCCAGACAGTTGAGGGCGCCCACTCCCGTGGCCTGGGCCGTGAGCTGGGGCTGCCGCCAGGAAGTGCCCACGAAGCTCTGGGCTCCCAGATTGTAGAACTCTTCGGGCTGGGCCTCCTCCACGGCCCGTATGACGGAGGTCACGTCCGTGAGATCCCCTTCGATGAGCTCCACCTTGTCCCGGATGCCCAGATAGTCCAGGCGCCATGTGGTCATGGTGGCCCGGCGGGCCAGGAGTCCGTAGACCTCGTATCCCTTGTCCAGAAGGAGCTTGGCCAGGTATGCCCCGTCCTGCCCCGTGATGCCCGTGATGAGTGCTTTTTTTGTCATATTCGCCATTGTCATCCTCCTATTTGCTTCTTGATTCTCTCAGTACAATCGGATTCTTTTCAAAAAAATAGACGCGATACATGTTGCCAATCTCTTTCTGGAAGGTTCCTTTCTCTAGAATTTGCCTGCCTTCGTCGTTTAAATGAGATTCTTCTTCTTTTGTTAAAACAACAGCCACCTTCTCATGATAGCTGTCGGGTTGGTATAGTCTTCCATCGGTACCCCATAGAAAGGGCTCCAGAGAACTTACTGTAAAATGTCCTGCCTCTATTTGCCCTCCTGATATCATTTTTAATGGAGCGGCATACCAGTAGGACGCATATGCTCTTTGAATCTTCTGTTCCGACAGATATTCCACAACAGCCGCTTCTTTTGGCCCAAAACCTAAGGAAGCCACGCCGTCCTTCAATGTTGGCAGATGGTAGCAGTATGTGTTGTATATGCCGAAAATCACCAATAGCGTCCCGCTCGCCAGGATGAAAACGCTGCGGAAACGAAACAGCATTTCATCCAACAGGAAGATCCATGCCATTATGACAAAAAAGGAAATCGATACATGATACCTTGCCGCATACCACCCATTCAGCACCATCAGGGATCCAAAAGCCGTCATTTCCGAAAGGAAGAAAAACATCAACGCCTGTCTGCGTTCCTTCGGATAAGACAAGGAAAGGAAGCCATAGGCAGCGCTTCCCATTGCTAAAAAAACAATGGCCAGCATAACGGGTTCATCTAATTGCAGCATCGTAAAAACACTGTTCCATGTCAGAGAAATGTTTTCAAGGAGCTGTGAGGGAGAAATGAACTCTGGATGGCTTGATGAAAAAGATATATCGTAATACCTTGCTAGGACGTATTTCAGGAAAAGATAGCCGCCCAAATTGCACAAGAGCAATCCGGTGGGAAATAATCCTGCACGGCTTTTTGTTTCCCTGCGCCTCTCTTTTGTGCAGAGCAAGTTGCATGCGTCAAACGCTAGAAGAGGGATGTAGAGGATGACTAACATCCGCAGACTGCCAAGCCCCATGAAAAAGGCACAAACGAGAGACAATGCCCAAAGCTTACGGCTCCCCGATTGATAAGCCCACAATGTCAGGAGAACAACGGAGAACATTCCCGTATAACCGTAACTTAGCAATGCAAACAGAAACACCCAGTTGATGAACATGACCCAAAAACAGGAAAGCCCGAAAAAAATCGTTGCTGTCTTGACTTTTAAAAAAGAAAGGTACCCATAGGCAATGTAACTGAACAGAAGCCCACTGGCAGTAATGGCCCATGCATAAGCGGCCGAGAAGTTTCCCGACAAACCGTAAAACAAGGCGGCTAAAGGAAAGGGACGATTGAGAAACGTTTCCGTTGTGAAGTGCCAGTCATAAGGGAAAGGCGTTTTCTGCTCCCAGACCAATTGCGCGTAGGTCATCTCCGCAATGGTGTCCGCATTATACCAGTCAGACCAGGAAAGATTCAGATATGCGGTATAGGAAACAATGGACAGCCAAATGCAGAAAAATACAGAGCTCTCCAGCCGATCCATACTCCAGAACTTTTGATTCATTCGTTGCCTCTTTCCTTTATGTGTGTGTCCAAGCTTTTTAACAGATCTCTACGGAAACGCTTGCGCTTTCCTCCAGCCAGGCCACCTGTTCCTGCACCAATGAGATCTGCAGGGTGTAACGTCCGCATTCCAATGGCTCTCCATCGAACTCCAGAATGCAGTCCACCTGCTCTCCGGGATACAGCATCTTCGGCAGCCGCGTCCTCATGCCGTCGAAGAGCACCATCTCCCCGCTCTCGGAAAGAACGTGGTAGGATAGGTTCACGGGGCAGGGGGCCTGGCTGCGGACGGGAACCGACGAAAAATTCGTGACACGAAGGGGAATGGTTCCCCTCATTCCCCGGGCGATGGGCGCGGGCGGAGCCAGCACCGACAAGCGGAACTTCAGGGAGCCGTCGGTCACCGGCTGCATGAACAGCTCTTCCTGGAAAGGCTGGAGACTGCTTCGGGATGCCACCGCAAAGATGTCGTTTTCCCTGGGTTCTCCCGCGAAGTCGTTGAAGCCATCCATACTTGGCACAGCACCGTTCCAAACGATCACGTCGCCGAAATAGCGGGACAGGGTATCGTAGAGGGAGCGGGAGGACTGCTCGTTGATGTGCATGAGCTTCTCGTAGTAGTTGCGGGGATTCTTCGGAAGATATCTGCGCTGACGAAGGGCCTCCCGCCGCTGTCTCGGATAGACCTTTTCATACCAGTCGAGATTCGGCGCCGTGTGAATGAAGAGCTTTCCATCCTCTGTCATCATATCCCGCAGTTTGGGCAGGAGTTTCTCCATGACCTCCGCATCGATGTGCTCATAGACATCCGACAGAACGATCTTGTCAAAGGATGCCGTGTCCGGCATGGTGAGGACGTCCGTGCAGGAGTATTCCAGGCGATTCGCCGTAGACAGTTTCGCGTAGGTTTCTTGGGCAATGCGGATGGCGTCTTTGGAATAGTCAACCGCTGTGACCTTCTTGCAGAACTTGGACAGCTGATAGCTGAGCTCTCCGCGGCCGCAGCCAACGTCCAGAATGGAATCCTCTTCCCTGGGATTGATGAGGTCGAACATGCTTCCCAGACGGTTGTCCAGAAGCTTGCCACCACTGGCCAGGAAGGTGTCGTGGCCGCCGCAGTCCGTCAAGTAATAGTCACTGTCGTAGGTGCCGGCCAACGCATCGTAGTGTTTTTCCTCCGAGAGATTTTCTACCTTCTTTTGGGGCAGGAAACGGACCTCGTGAGCAGAGAAGCCGTAGGCGACTTCCTCCAGAACGGCTTTGTACTTGTCGATGAAGGCCTGAAGACAGGAGAACAGAAGAGCGTCGCTGACGGCCTCCGGGGGAAAGGTCACCCGGGCTTCACAGCGCTCATCCAGGACCTTTTCTTCAAGATAGGAAAAGAGCTTATCATAGTCCGTATGTACGGTTACCTGGAACGCCATGCTAGAATTCTCCTTTCCCGACTGTCCGTCCGTTGCGGGTGATTTCCATGGACGTGGGCAACCATGCGGTGCCCACGAAATAGTTCTTCTGCGGGTTGGCCACCTCGAAGATGTAGGCCAGATCCTTCCATTCGTAATTGTGTCCGATATGGGCGGATCCCACATGGAGCGCTGTGGTAATGGAATATTTTCCGATGCCTATGTTCATGGGGAACCGATAGGTGTAGAGGATCGTGTCCCCGGCCTTCAGATCGTGGAGGATCTTCTTCTCGTAATAGGTGCTGAGTCCGTAGACATCCTGTCCATATACGTCCTTGATGTCCATGCCGATGACCAGCTCCGGGATGTTGCTGTGGATCTTGACGGTGATCCGAAGCTCCACCTCGGTCCCCACGTTTACAATCTGAAGCTCTTCCCCGGTATTCCGATCCACCATCACGATATCTTCCACCGTCGCCTCGCCGGTCCCGGAGGTCACGGCACGACCCGCTTGGGGCAGGTCTTCCTCTTGGATGGCCTCCTGCTTCCTTTCTCCCAGCATGGCGTTGTAGTAATTCATCACGTATTCCGGCTGCCCGTCGCGGACCACCTGTCCTTTGTCCAGCAAAATGGCTCGGTTGCAAATGGACTGGATGGCGTTTCGGTCATGGGAGACGATGAGGAGGGTGGTGCCCTCCTGTTTGAATTTCCGTATCCTGCTGAAGCTCTTGTGCTGGAAGTAAGCATCCCCCACGCTCAATGCCTCGTCCACGATGAGGATGTCCGGCCGCTTCATGGTGGCCACGCTGAAGGCCAGCCGCACCTGCATGCCGCTGGAATAGGTCCGCACGGGGGCGTCGATGGCTTCCCCGATCTCCGCGAAGGCCTCGATGTCTTCCATGCAGGCGGAGATTTCCTCGTTGCTGTGGCCCAGAAGCTGCCCGGACATGTAGACGTTTTCCCGTCCCGTGAAGTCCGGGTGGAACCCCAGCCCCAGTTCCAGAAGGGCCGCGACGCTGCCGTGAAATTCTATGGTGCCCGTGGTGGGCTGGGTGGTGCCCGTGACGATCTTCAGGAGAGTGGACTTTCCGGCCCCGTTCATCCCCACGAGGCCCACGGCCTCTCCGGGGAGCACGTCCAGGCTGATGTCCCTCAGCACCCATTTCTCCTCGTAGCGCTTCCCATCAAAGGGGAGGAACCAGTCCTTCAGCCTTGCCTGGCGGGAAGGATAGATCTTGTAGCGCTTGCTGACGTCCCGTATGCAGATCGAAGTGTTTTTTTCCATAAGCCTTCCTTTTCCCGGCAGTTCAATATTCCCGATAGGGGGCAACCCTGCCCTCCAGTATGGCGGTGATCTCCTCTGCCGCCTCTTTCCATGTGTAGATGTGGACTCGATTGGTGTCCGGGTGCTGTTCCTCCCCCAGCCAGCGCTCCACCGCCTCTGCCAAGGCATCGGGATCCATGGACTTGAAGTAATCCGCGTATCCTTGGGTCACCTCCCGAAAAACGGGGATGTCGCTGCAGATGATGGGGAGGCCGAAGTAGGCCGCCTCCACCAGGGGCAGACCGAAGCCCTCGTCCTTGGAGGCCGCGATGAGGGCCGAGGCATGGCGGTAGGCCCATTGCAGCTCCGCATCCGACGCGTCGTCCACCCACTTGACGCAATTTTTGAGAGCCGGCGAGGCGATTCTATCCTTGATCTCGTCGTTTTTCCAGCCGTCGTGGCCGAGGATCAGGAGGCGGGCATCCGCGTGGGAAAGAACCTTGCGGAAGGCTTCGACGGCGATGTGATGTCCCTTTCTGGGCTCCACGGTTCCCACCATCAGGAAGGTGATGCCTTCCTTGACGAAATCCTGCAGGTCCTGCCGCGCTTCCCCGGTCTTTTCCACAATATCCGCCCCCAGGTGAAAAGAGTGGATGCGCAGGGGCGTCTTCCGCTGGAAACCCTGCTCCCGGCAATATTCGTGAACCGTGTCCGCCGTGTACCGGGAGATGCAGATCACATCGGTGGCCTGCTGAAAGACCATATCGTGCCAGCCCCGGAAATTGTTCACGAATTCCTGGGCGGTGGTCAGCTCCGGGTAGAGGATGGGCAGGAGATCGTACACCATGACGAAGGAAGGCAATCCCGCGTCGTTGGCTTGTTGGAGGATCCCCTTGAAATCCCTGTAGTAATCCCAGGAGGAATCCAACAGGAAGAGCCGATCTCCCGGAAGAAAGCTCACCAACTCGTCCGCCGGAGGGGCATCCTGCTCCCGGCCCTGCTGCCGATAAGCATAGGCGTTGCTGGTGAGGAGCCTGCCGAACTCGTCCCGTACAGGCAGAACAGAACCTCCCTTTTCCGACAGATGGCGGTACACGTTGTTCACCACCCGTTGGATGCCGGTTCCCAGATTGTTCTTCGAGATGAAGGTCACATCCACCAGAAGCCCCGGAGCCCTTCCGGTATTTTCCGCCGGGCCGCCCCTTCCCATGGCCCGGTAGATGCGATTTCTGATCTGGTCCGCCAGATCAGGGGCGAAGATCCGCATCTTGCGGTAGACGGGCTTCAGGATCATTTTCTTGACAAGGCGCTTGGGGGTCATGGGCGCGTTCTGCTCCGACAGCACGGGGATCGAGTCAAAGGGCAGGACGCCCCGCCTGTCGGCGTTCGCCGCTTCCGCCGAGATCCGTTCCTTGGCTTTGGTTGCCAAGGGATGCTCGGGAAGGCTCGGAATCGTCCGGATCTCCGGCGCATCCTTGGCGCGGGAGACCGTCGCCGAAAGGATGCCTAGAAAGTTTTCCCGGATGCGCTCATAGGAAAAACTCTCCAGCCTTTTCCTGCCGCGCTCACGCAACGCATCCCCGAGTTCCTTGTCCCGCAGGACGGCATCCATGGCCTTGGCCACGAGGGCAGGCTCCTTGGAGTCCAGCAGCAGCCCCGCCGATTCCAGTGTCTCTGGAATGGCGGCGGTTCCGTAGGCCACGATGGGAAGGCCGAACTTCATGGCCTCCACCAGAGGCACACAGAAGCCCTCGTGCTCGCTCATGCAGAGGAAGACATCTGAAACCTTGTAGTAGGCGAGGATGTGGGAGAAGGGAATATGGCCGCTGAAGATGACATCCTTTGTCAGCTCCATCTCTGCGATGTAGCGCCGGAGCCTGTCGGCGTAGAGCTCCATGGAGTGGTCGTTCCCCACCAGGAACAGGCGGCTCTTTCCGTTGATGTGCCGCTTGTACCAAGCGAAGGCCGCCACCGCGTCCTCGCATTTTTTGTTGGGGGAGATCCTGCCCACGAAGAGGATGTTCGTGTACCCGTCGTCCTTGTAGCGGTCCAAAACTTCCCGGGCGGGGGGACGGTCGTAGTCCCCAAAGGGAATGAGGACGGGGAGGACATAGACGGGGCAGGTGTAGCCGGAGCTCAGAAGCTCCTGACGGTTGTACTCGGAGACCGCCATACAGCATTCGAAGAGTCCCCGCATGGCCCGGAGCTCCCCTCGGCTGGCGTCCAGGAAGTCCGCCAGATTTGCGTCGTAGGGGGCAAAGAACTCCCCGGGGGTCACATTGTGGTAGATCATGAGCTTCCGGCAGGGCAACTTCTGAAGGAGTTTTGCAAGCTCCGGCGCGCCCACGGAGAAATGGTACAGGAGGATGTCCTCCTCGGACAGCTTCGGCATGGCGGAGTAATGCTCCGCGATTCCCCGGTCGATGCGGTCATCCACGTTCTCCGCGTAGATTTTCGTATCATAGCCCTGCTGCGCTATGATGTGATGCAGTGCCACCGCATCGTTCCCCACCGCGTCGCCATAGGCCAGGGTGGGCAGAAGTTGAATCATCCTCATGGTTATTCTCCTATTGCCTGCGTCATCCCTTCAGGATGTGCTTCTTTATGAACTTTTTGACCCGATCCGCGAAGCGGGGAGACACGAGACCCACCATCTGATAGCCTCGGAAGAACACCTTTCTCCGGATCTTCTCCGGCGTGCTCACCTGAACGGAAATGCTGGAAAAGGACTGGCGGAACTCCAGGGGGCCCTTGGCCTTGACCTTCTCCTCCAGCCGGGGAAGCATGCTCTCCAGGGATACGACGGTGTTCCGCTCCTCCGCGCCCATCCCGTCGATGGATTCCCTTTCCGTGAGGCGGCCCACGATCTCCTTTGCCAGACGGGCTACGTTGTCGTATTGGAAATGCTCCAGCCGCGCCCTCTGCCCCGCCAGCAATTTCTCCCGCATGTCCTCGTTTTCCATGACCTCGTCGATGATGGCGGCCACGAGGGCGGGATCCTTCTCGGGGAAGAGGATCCCCGCTCCGTTCAGGGTGTAGGGGATCGCCGTGGAGTCAAAGGCCACGATGGGCTTGTCGAACTTCATGGCCTCCAGAAGGGGCACGCAGAAGCCCTCGTGCTCGCTCATGCAGAGGAACAGATCGGAGAGATGGTAGTAGGCCAGAATGGAGCGGAAGGGGATGTGGCCGGTGAAGATGACATCCTTGGCATCAATGGAGCCCGTGTAGCGCTTCAGCCTGTCATAGTAGAGATCCATCCCCTCGTAGTTCCCCA
>CAMIWP010000005.1 GCA_946402475.1 uncultured Selenomonadaceae bacterium | reverse complement strand
GGGACATGAAGCGACAACTCGTGTTCATCGAGGGACATCTGCGGCATTCCCACTGCGTCGGCATCAAGCTCTATCCGGGCTACGATTCCTTCTACATCTTCGATGATGCCCTGTCGCCCCTGTATTCCCTGGCGGCCCAATACCGCAAGCCGGTGGCGGTTCACATGGGGCTCACGGCCAGCAACAACGCCCTTCTGAAGTACAGCCATCCCTTGGTCATGGACGAGGCCGCGACGAAGTACCGTCAGGTGCAGTTCGTCATGTGCCATTTCGGGGAGCCGTGGTTCGTGGACGCAGCCTCCGTGGTGGAGAAGAACCCGAATGTGATGGTGGATCTCTCCGGCATCCTGGAGGGAAAGATCCCGGATTTCGAGATGTTCCTGCGGAAGAAGAAGTATTACATCGACAATTTGAAGGGCTGGCTGGAGTACCTGGATCTCTACGACCGCTTCATGTTCGGCACGGACTGGCCGCTGGCGAACATCGGGGACTATATCGAGTTCACGAAGGAGATCATCCCGGAAGAGGAATGGGATAAGGTATTCTTCGAGAATGCCAATCGGATTTACAGGATGTATCAATAGCTGGATTGGAGGAAGTTGGGAAACATGTCTTTACTGGAGATCAAGAAGGCGGGCGCTCCGGTGCTGAAGGAGGTATGCGCCCCGGTGGACCGGGTGGACAAGAGCATACGGGCTCTTCTGGACGACATGGCGGATACCATGTACGACAAAGAGGGCGTGGGCCTTGCAGCTCCCCAGGTGGGGAAGTCCATACGAGTGGTGGTCATCGATGTGGGGAAGGGCCTCATTGAGCTCATCAACCCGGTGATCACGTTCCGTGAGGGCTCTGTGAAGGATACGGAAGGGTGCCTTTCTGTTCCGAATTATTACGGCGAGGTGGAGCGGGCCGCCAAGGTGAGGGTGGAATTCCTCAACCGACGGGGCAAGAAGCAGCGCCTTAGCGCCGACGGCCTTCTGGCCCGGTGCATCCAGCATGAGGTGGATCATCTGGAAGGACGGCTCTTCATCGACATAGCGGAAAGCCTGCACGAGGGGGAGAAAAAATCTTGAAGAGGTTTCGTGTGGTGTTCATGGGAACGCCGGAGTTCTCCGTTCCCTGTTTGAAGATGCTCACGGAGCACACGGAAGTAATCGGAGTCGTGACCCAGCCGGACAAGCCCAGAGGGCGGGGGCAGAAGCTGTGCGCATCCCCCGTGAAGGAGTTTGCGGAAGAAAAGGGCATACCCGTATACCAGCCGGAGAAGATCAAGACGGCGGAGTTTGCGCATTTGCTGGAGGGATTGAAGCCGGATCTCATGGTGGTGGTGGCTTTCGGGCAGATCCTGTCCCAGAGGCTCCTCGATATCCCTCCTTTCGGTTGCATCAACGTCCACGCTTCCCTGTTGCCGCGTTATCGGGGCGCCGCTCCCATGCAGTGGAGCATTATTCGCGGCGAGAAGAAGACCGGTGTCACTACCATGTTTATGGATGCGGGCCTTGATACGGGAGACATGCTCCTGAAACAGGAGATGGACATCACGGAGGACATGACACTGGAGGAACTCCATGACGGTCTGATGGAGATGGGGGCGGGAGTTCTCAGGCAGACGTTGGAACAGCTGTCCGATGGCAGTTTGCGGCGGATCCCGCAACGAGATGAGGAATCCGGCTACGCTCCCATGATCGGAAAGGAAACGGGGCGCATCGACTGGACGAAACCAGCCCGGGCGATACATGATCTGGTTCGGGGATTGGATTCCTGGCCGGGGGCCTATACCTTTCTGGACGGCGGCAAGTACAAGATATGGCGTACCAAGGTGTTGCCGGATGCGGCCGGGAAGGAGCCGGGGACGATCCTTCGGGCGGATCGGCAGGGATTGGTGGTCGCCGCCGGAGATCGATGCCTGGAGATCACGGAGATGCAGGCGCCGGGGGGCAAGAGGATGAAGGCGCGGGACTATCTTCTCGGTCACGCCATACATCTTCCCGGGAGATTCGGGGAATGATTTTTTGATGGATTCCACAGGAGGAGTGTCATGGCGCAGGTTCTCTTTCAAAGGCCGAAAAAACGGCTGTTCATCGGACTGCTCATTCTGAGTACCCTGTGTCTCGGTCTGGTTTTTTACGGGATCTGGCGGATCAGCTATTTGGGGCTCATGGAGCTTTGGCTGGCCCTTCCCGCAGTGGTTGGGATCTCATTCCTGTCCCTGGTGCTCCTCGCCCTTCTCGGCATCCTCAACATGGTGCTGGCCCTCAAGGGTTGGCCCTCCCTCCGCCTGTTCCAGAAGCAGACCTATACCCTCATCAACATCCTGTTTCCCACGGTGGTCCGTCTGGGCAGCCTGTTCGGCATCAATCGCCGCCAGTTGGAAGGATCCTTCATCGCCGTGAGCAATCTTCTCTTTTCCCGGCGCAACATTCGCGTCCCTGCGGATAAGCTGCTGGTGGTCACGCCCCATTGTCTGCAGCTGGCCAGCTGTCCCCACAAGATCACGAGGGACCCGTCGAACTGCAAGCGTTGCGGCGGCTGCAACATCGGCGATTTGGTGACGTTGTCGGAGGAGATGGGATTCCTTTTCTTCGTGGCGACGGGGGGAACGCTGGCCCGGCAGATCATACGGCAAAACCGTCCAAAGGCAGTGCTGGCCATCGCCTGCGAGCGGGATCTCATGAGCGGTATACAGGATGTCTATCCCCTGCCCGCCGTAGGAGTCCTGAACATCCGCCCCAATGGCCCCTGCTACAACACGCGGGTGGACATGGTGGAGGTGCGGGCGGAACTGGACAAGATCATCCTGCCGAAAAAGAAAGAAAGGGAAGAGGTCGGGGACTGAATGGACAAGGCGCGGGAAACGGCGGCAAAGGTCTTGTTGGCGGTACATGAACAGGGCGCCTACGCCAACGTGGCATTGGTGCAGGCACTGCGGCGGAGCGCCTTGAAGGAAGTGGATCGCCGCTTCGTGACGGAGCTTGTCTATGGGGCGGTGAAAGCCGGGGAAACGCTGGACTGGATCTTGGGTCGCTATGCCAGCCGTCCCCTGAAGAAGATCCCTCCCATGATCCGGGAGATCCTGCGGACGGGCATCTACCAGATCTTCTGCATGGACAGGGTTCCGCCCTCGGCTGCCTGCAATGAGGCGGTGGAGTTGACGAAGAAATACAGCCATGCCGGCACGGTGAAGTTCGTGAACGGAGTCTTGCGGGCTGCGGCGCGGGAACCGGAAAGGGCACGGTTTCCCCACGAGGGGGAGAACTCAGCGGAATACTTGGCCCTGTCCGGCTGCCATCCCCTGTGGCTGGTAAAGGAATGGATCCGCGCCTTTGGATACGAAGAGGCCGAGGCCCTTTGCGCCTTTGACAACGAGCAGCCCCTTCTTTCCCTGCGGACGAATACCTTGAAGATCCGCCGGGAGGAACTGATGGAACGGCTGCGGGAGGAAGGAGCCGAGGCACTTCCCTCCCGGTGGACGCCGGAGGGGATCCTCTGTCCCTCCCACGGGGCTTTGGACGATCTGGGCGCCCTGCGGGATGGGTACTGCCAGGCGCAGGATGAGAGCTCCATGCTGGTCGCCCACGTGCTGGGAGCAAGGCCGGGGGAATTCGTCATCGACCTTTGCGCCGCGCCGGGAGGGAAGGCCACTCACATCGGCGCTCTCATGGAGAATCGGGGCAGGATCCTCGCCTGTGATGTCTACGACCATAAGATTCGGCGCATGGAGGAAAATGCCTCTCGTCTGGGCGTCCGCATTCTGGAAGCGAAGCGGATGGACGGAAGAACTATCGGGGAAGCGTACCGGGGACGGGCCGACAGGGTGCTGGTGGACGCCCCATGTTCCGGTTTGGGCGTCCTTCGGCGAAAGCCGGATGCCAGGTGGAAGAAGGAGCCGAGGCTCCTTCGGGAACTGCCCGGATTGCAGCGCGCCCTTCTGGAAAGCGCCGCCCTGGCGGTGAAGCCCGGAGGGGTTCTTGTGTACAGCACCTGTACCATCAACCCGGAGGAAAATCAGCGGGTGGCGGAGAGCTTTCTCGAAGATCACGGGGAATTCTGCCCGGAGGACACGGGAAGTTTTTTGCCCCGACAGCGGAGAGGCGAAAGGATGGTGCAGCTCCTTCCCCAGAGGGATGGGACGGACGGATTTTTCATTGCCCGCATGAGGAGAAAGGATTTGTCTTGAGGAATCTGTTTGGTTTGAGCGCAGATGAGATCGGTGCAGAACTTGCGGAGTGGAATCTTCCCCCCTATCGGGGAAAGCAGATCGCGGAGTGGATGTATCGAAAGGGGGCAGACTCCTTCGAGGCCATGACGAATCTTCCGGGGAAGTTGCGGGAGCAACTGGCCGGGCGCTACGGGATCTTCCGTGCCCGGTGTCTGGATAGGCAGGATTCCTCCGACGGCAGGACCTCCAAGTTCCTGCTGGCCTTTTCCGACGGCACGGCGGTAGAAACGGTGCTCATGCGTCAGTCCTACGGGAACAGTGTCTGCGTGTCCACACAGGCGGGGTGCGGCATGGGCTGTGCCTTTTGCGCCTCCACCCTTCACGGCAAGGCACGGGATCTCCTGCCGGGAGAGATCCTGGCCCAGGTCATCTGCATTCAGGAAAGCCTCCGGCTGGAATCCCCGGGGCAGAAGGTGGATACCATGGTCATCATGGGTTCGGGGGAGCCCCTCATGAACTACGACCATGTGATGGCCTTCCTGCGGCTCTGCCATGAGGACTATGTCATGGGCATGGGCTATCGCAACATCACCCTGTCCACCTCGGGCATCGTGCCGAACATTTATCGGCTCATGGAGGAGGATCTTCCTGTGACACTCTCCATTTCCCTGCATGCGCCTAACGATGAACTTCGTTCCCGGCTCATGCCCGTCAATCGCAAGTATCCTTTGAGGGAACTGGTAGCGGCAGGGAAAGCCTACGGGGAGAGGACGAAGCGCAGAGTGACCTATGAGTACATCCTCATCGACGGGGTGAACGACGGGAAGGAGCAGGCCGAGGAGTTGGTTGCTCTTCTGCGGGGGCAGATGGCAAATGTGAACCTCATCCCCATCAATTCGGTGGCGGAGCGGAATTTGTACCGTCCTTCCAAGCAGAGGGTGGAATGGTTCGAGAGATACCTCGCGGAACACCGTGTGGCAGTGACCCTGCGGCGGGAGATGGGGGCGGACATCCAGGCGGCTTGCGGTCAATTGAGGAATCAGTATTTGAAGTGAGGGATCCGTGTGGGATTTTTGAAGTGGGAAGCTTTCCTTGAAGATCATATCGAAGGTTTTTTCAACAAGCGGCTTTCCGGAAAGCTGGAACCGGCAGAACTGATGAAGAGGTTGGAACGGGAGGTCCTGCGGAGAAAGACGGAGATAGGGGATGATGTGCTGGTTCCTAACGATTACACCCTGTTCCTGAACGAGGAGGACTATCAGCGGCTCTGTGCCAAGCGGATCCGGGATGACCTCTACGGAATGGTGGAGAAACAGGTGATCCGAGAGAACTGTTTCATGGACGGGGAACTCCGGGTGCGATTGCAGAAGAACATGACCTTGGAACCGGGTCTCTGCGAGGTACAGTCCTGCTTTACGGAGCAGAAGGTGCCGCGGGAGAACGAGGGGGAACCCCATACCTTGGTTTTGGAACGGAAGAACTTTCAGGTGCCGCTGAACCTGCCCCAGGAATACAAGATCGTTTCCCTGGTGGTTCTCGAAGGCCCGGATGCGGAGGCTTCCTTGGAGTTCGGGGAAAAGCAGATCTACATCGGGCGAAGAGAAAAGAACGATCTCATACTGACCGATGAGAAAGCGTCGAGGATGCACGCCTACATCGCCTACGAGAGGCATCGGCATGTGATCCACGATGCGGGAAGCCTGAACGGCACCTACCTGAACGATGAGAAAGTGGAAACTGCCTGTCTCTGCCACGGAGATAAGATAAAGATGGGCAATACGGTTCTGCTCTATGAGGTGATTTGACTTGCCGACCATGGCGACGCTGATAAAGGTGCTGAGTGTCCTGCTGGAGTACGGGATGCTGTTATGGCTGCTGTATTTCGTGTGGCACAGTGCCCGCTATATATGGAAGGACATCAAAAAATCGGGGAGGGAGCTGTCCGCGGGAGCAGGCGCCGCCGCGCCGGGGGAAGCCACCCTTACGATTGTCCGGGGCAGCAACGAGGAGCAGCTGGGACGCAAATTTGCCTTTTCCGATGAGGTTACTCTGGGGCGCGGCGCTGACAACGACATCCGCATTACGGACGGTTTCGTGTCCCACCATCACGCGGTGGTTTTTTTGCGGAACAATCTCTACGTCATTGAGGACCTGGGAAGCAGGAACCACACTTATGTGAATGACCGGCAGCTCAAGGGCAAGGCCTATCTGAGGACCGGCGACCTGATACGCATAGGGTTCCTTACCTTGAGATTTGAGAGGTGAATGCTTTGGCAAAGGTATATGAGGGGACAGACGTGGGCTTGGTCCGCCAAATCAATGAGGACTGCGGGGCCGTTCTGGATCGGATGACGTACATCGTTGCGGACGGCATGGGCGGGCATGCGGCCGGAGAGGTGGCAAGCCACACTCTTGTGGCGACGGTCCGCCAGTCGCTCTTGGACTACGAGGACATCATGGAGGCCGAGGCGTTGAAAGAGGCCATTTGCAAGGGGAATCTTGCCATTCTTGAGGAGGTCCGCCGCTTTCCTCAGTACAAGGGAATGGGAACCACGGCCACCGTATTCCACTGTGAGTCCAGCAGGGGGATGTGGGCCCATGTGGGCGACAGCCGGCTTTATCTCTTCCGTCAGGGGACGCTTCGGCAGGTGACCAGAGATCATTCTTATGTGAAGGAGCTGGTGGAGCAGGGAACCATCACGGAGCTGGAAGCGAAGCATCACCCCAGGAAGAATGTCCTGACCCGGGCCGTGGGCGTTGAGAAGAACGTAAAGGTGGACACGGGAGCCTTCGATGTCCTTCCCGGGGACAAGGTGCTCCTCTGCACTGACGGCCTGACGAATATGGTCTCCGACGAGGAAATCCGGGAGGTCCTGCAGGCAGAGACGGAGAACCCCGTGGCATTGCTCATAAGAAAGGCGTTAGCCGCCGG
Source organism: uncultured Selenomonadaceae bacterium (assembly GCA_946402475.1). The sequence continues at coordinate 9,948 of CAMIWP010000005.1, read as the reverse complement.
CGGGACGGACAACATCACGGCTATCGTTGCGGTTTATGATGAATAGGGGAAGCTGGGGTCTCCTGTCGGCCCCCCTTGGCATTCTGCTGCTGGGCCTGGGGCTCCTGTTTCTGAGGCAGCATCCCGACGGCGCGTTTTCTTTGCCGGATCTGGTGACGGATCTGTGGTACCTTCCCTGGCTTGTCATCGTGATCCTTCTGGCGGCATTTATCCAGGCAATTCTCGACCACAGCCGCCCTCGTCCGAATCTGTGGCTCTTTCCCTGCACTTTGTTCCTTTCCAGCCTGGGCATCGTCATGATCGCCAGGCTGGAGCCTTCCCTTTTGGTGCCCCAGTTGCGATGGCTCGCCATCGGCATGCTGGCGTTTCTGGGGATACTGCGGATGGGAAATCTCATGGTCAGCATCACGAAATACCAGTATCTCGTGGGTCTTGCCTGTCTTTTTCTGCTCTTCCTGCCCATGGTGCTCGGCGTGGAGATCGGCGGCAGCCGAAACTGGCTGCTTCTGGGGCCCTTCCGCCTGCAACCCTCGGAATTCGGGAAGATCCTCCTCGTGTTTTTCCTGGCGGCCTATCTCACGGATCATCGCCGGGTGCTTTCCCTGCCGAATTTCCGCCTGTTTTTCCTGCATCTCCCTCCCCTGCGCTTCATTGCGCCCCTCCTCCTCATCTGGGGGATCGCCATCCTCATGTTCGTGGTGCAGAAGGATCTGGGAGCGGCCCTGCTCTTCTTCGGCATAGCGGTTCTCATGACCTACATGGGCACCGGCAACAAATCCTATGTGTGCATCGCCCTGCTGTTCTTTGCCTTGGCGGTGGCTGTCAGCTATTTCATGTTCGGGCATGTGAAGATCCGTCTCGACATCTGGATGGATCCTTGGCAGGATCCCAGCGGCGCTGCCTATCAAGTGGTACAATCCCTGTTTTCCTTCGGGACGGGAGGCGTCTGGGGCACGGGGTTTGCCCACGGGCATCCCGAGCTCATCCCCGAGGTCCACACGGATTTCATCTTCTCGGCCATTGCCGAGGAGTTCGGCCTCATCGGCTCCCTGTCCTTGATGCTCGTCTATGCTTTTTTCTTCTACGAGGGCATCCGCATCGCCATGGCATGCCGTGACGAGGCGAGAATACTCCTCGTTGCCGGATGCGACATCGTATTTATTCTCCAAACGTTCATCATCATTGCCGGAGTGACGAAATTCCTGCCCCTGACGGGCATTACCCTTCCCTTTGTCAGCTATGGGGGCAGCTCCATGGTCTCCAGCTTCATCCTGCTGGGCGTCATGGTTTCCCTTTCGAGAAAGGAGAAAAATGCCCATGGGTAACCGCACGATCAAGGGCCATGTGCTGCAGGTCGCAGCCTTTCTTTTGAGCTGTTTCGCCGTCCTGGCCGGTTACGTCGTCTATTTGCAGTCCGCAGCGGCGGAGGATCTGGCCCGGAACCCGTTGAACCTGCGCGGCGCCAAGGCAGAGGCCGACATCCAGAGGGGATCCATCCTGGACTCCGAGGGACGCGCCCTGGCTCAGAGCGTCCGGCCGGGAGAGCGAAGCTATCCCATCGGAGAGGCCATGGGATTCGTCACGGGGTATTCCGGGGAATCCATCGGAACCTCCGGCATCGAGGGTTATGCCAACCGGGATCTCCTGGGAATCACCGACGAGATGGGGCGCATGGGACCCGTGGCGCAGATCTTTCAGATCGGAAGGGGAAATGACGTGCAGCTCACCATTGACTCAGACGCCCAACAGGCGGCCTATGATGGTCTTGCCGGAAGGCGCGGGGCAGTCGTTGTGCTGGACATGGATACGGGTGCGGTGCTGGCCATGGTCAGCAGTCCTTCCTTCAATCCGAACTACATCGCGGGGGAATGGGCGATCATGACGGAGCGGGAGGACAGTCCCCTCCTGAACCGCGCATTGCAGGGACTCTACCCGCCCGGCTCCACCATCAAGCCCATGATCGCGGATATCGCGTTGGAGCAGGGCATCACCGATGACCACGAAGTCTTTGAGTGCAAGGGCGTTCTGGATGTGGGAAGAGGTTATACCATCAAGGAAGCCCATGGGGAAGTCCACGGCGACGTGCATTTGGAGCAGGCCCTTGTGAAGTCCTGCAATGTGACCTTTGGGACGCTGGCCATGCGCATGGGATTCCAGCCGTTGGAGGCAGGCTTCCGGCGGTTCGGTTTCGACCGTCGGGCGGATGGAGCGCTACAGGAAAGCGCCTCCCTGCTGCCGGATTTTCCGAATCTCGACTCCGGGGACATCGCCCAGGTGGGAATCGGGCAAAGCACCCTGTTGGTGACTCCCCTGCACATGGCCCTGCTTGCGGAGGCCATGGCAAACGGCGGCGTGGTCATGAAACCCTACTTGGTGCAGCGGGTCATCTCTTCCTCGGGCGTGGTGGTAAAGGAACATTCCCCCGAGAAATGGTTTGAGGCTACCTCGAAGGAGCGGGCGGAGCACCTGGACGCGTGGATGGAGGAAGTGGTCCAGAGCGGAACCGGCACGGCGGCGAAGGTCAGCGGCGTGCGGGTCACGGGGAAGACCGGAACGGCGGAGAACCCCCGCGGGGAGGATCACGCGTGGTTCATCGGTTCTGCCGTCATCGGAAGCCATCGCATTGCCTTTTCCGTCATTGTCGAAAACGGGGGCGGCGGCGGCACGGAAGCTGCGCCCATTGCGCGCAAGATCATACTCAGTTTGGACAAATAACGTAGGAGGACCGAACATGATACAGCGTGTGTTGGATCAGCGCTACGAGCTTCAGGAACTCGTCGGGAGCGGTGGCATGGCTGATGTGTACAGGGCGCAGGACAAGCTGTTGGATCGTCCTGTGGCAGTGAAGATACTTCATGAGCAGTTCCGGCGGGATCAGGAATTTATCGGGAAATTCCATAAGGAAGCCCAAGCCGCGGCAAGGCTTTCCCATCCGAACATCGTCAATATCTACGATGTGGGGATCTCCGGGGACGATCATTACATCGTCATGGAATACGTTCCGGGCAACACGCTGAAATCCCTGATCCAGGAGAAGGGCCGCATCCCCTTGGAAGATGCCCTGCGCATTGCGCGGGAAGTTGCGGATGCGCTGGCCATGGCCCACGGGAACAACATCGTCCACTGTGATATCAAGCCCCACAATATCCTCATGATGGCAGACGGGCACGCGAAGATCGCAGATTTTGGCATCGCCCGGGCCGTCACGGAATCCACCATGACCTACAGCGGCAATGTGGTGGGCTCGGTGCACTATTTCTCGCCGGAACAGGCGAAGGGCACCTACATCACGCCGAAGTCGGATGTCTATTCCCTCGGTGTGGTGCTCTACGAGATGATCACGGGCAAGCTCCCCTTCACCGGAGAAAATCCGGTGAGCATCGCCATGAAGCATTTGCAGGACGAGCCCGTGCCCATGCGGCAGTACTGCCCGGATCTCCCCCCCGTGGTGGAGGCCATCGTCATGAAGGCCATGAGCAAGGATCCCGCCATGCGCCCGGGAAGCGGGGAGTTTTCCCATGATTTGCAGGAAGCGGAACACATGATCCACGGAACCGCGTCCAACGCCGCCCCGGATCCCTACGCAACCCAGTTCCTCCCCAGAGTGCGGGAACAGGAAGAGGATTTCGAGCGGCACGGAGGGGAGATCAAAACGAGATCGGAGGAGAAAACCGGCTCCCTGATGGGTTCCAAGTTATTCGTTCTGGGATTGCTTCTGGTTTTGGCGTTGGGATTCTGCGTGGGTGCTTTCCTGTCCTTTGGAAAGTTCTGGAGCACGGAAGAGGTTCTCGTTCCGGATGTCATGGGAAAGCAGATGACGCTGGCCCGCCAGATCTTGGAGGACGCCCATCTCAGGGTCAACGTGGCGGAAACCTACGACGCCTCGGTGCCCGCAGGGGAAGTGGTATCACAGTCGCCGGAGGCCGGCGCTTCGGTGAAGTCGGGCCGATTGATCTCCATCTATGTGAGCAAGGGCGGAGAGGCTATGGAGATGCCGGATGTCAAGGGACTCAGCCGTTCCGCCGCAGAGAGCAGGATTGCAAAAATAGGGCTTAAGGTCGGATCTATCTACGATAAGTATTCCAAAGAGGATGCCGGAACGGTCATTGCGACGGATCCTTCCCCGGGGGCGAAGATCAACAAGGGTGCCGTGGTAGATCTTACCATTTCCAAGGGTGAGAAGACGAAGAAGGTTTCCGTGCCGGATATGACAGGAGGAACCTTGGAAGCAGCCAAGAAGGCTTTGTCCGACAAGAATCTCCGCGTGGGTTCCGTTACAAAGCAGCCAAGCCAGCAGGCAGCGGGGACCATTGTGAGCCAGTTCCCGGCCAACGGCGAGGTGGAAGAAGGTTCTTCCGTCGATCTGGTGGTGGCGGAGGCGGAGCCTGCAAAGGAGACGGCCCCCAAGGAAACGGAGAAGGAAACGACGGCCGTGTCTAAGGCGGTGCCGGAGGCAGCGGATGTCAAGGCGCCGGATAAGGGAAGTGACGGCGGCAAGAGCAGATAGCTTCTGATCGGAAAGAGGAATTCGATGCTGACAGGGCGGATCATCAGAACCCAGAACAGTTTTTTTTACGTGGGGACGGAGCAGGGGCTGATCCCCTGCAAGCTTCGCGGTCGTTTTAAGAAAAAAAGCCTCGTTTATCCGGGGGACGAAGTGGAGATCGAGAGCCTCCCGGATGGCAGCGGCGTGGTAGAAAGGATCCTGGAGCGCCGCAATCTCCTGAAGCGCCCGGCGGTGGCAAATGTGGATCAGGTGGTGCTGACCTTTGCCGCTGCCCAGCCGGAGATCCATCCCCTGCTCCTCAACCGCTTTCTGGTTCTTGCGGAATCTTCTTCCATTCCGAGGATTCTCCTCTGCGTCAATAAGATGGATCTTCGTCCTCCCTCGGATGAGGAAATCCTGTCCGACTACGAGAAGATCGGCTATCCCGTCCTGCGGGTGTCCGCAAGGAAGAATCTCGGGATCGAAGCCCTGCGGAGAATTTTGGCGGGACGCACGACGGTCTTTGCTGGGCCTTCCGGCGTGGGGAAGTCCTCTCTGCTGAACCGATTGGATGACACCTTGCACTTGGCCATGGGGAAGGTCAGTGAGAAGATCAAGCGCGGTCGCCATACCACGCGGTTGGCCCAGCTCATTCCCCATGAGGGAGGGTTCATCGTGGATACGCCGGGATTCAGTTCCGTTGAGATGGGGGAAATGGATGCCCGGGAACTGGCGGGGTGCTTTCCGGATTTTGCGCCCTACCTCGGGGCCTGTCGCTTTTCTCCGTGTACCCACAGCCATGAGCCGCAGTGCTCGGTGAGGGAAGCGGCAGAGGCAGGGAGGATTCTGCGGGAGCGATACGAGGCCTACCTGAATTTGTTGGATGAAATCGAAAAGAGAAAGAAGGAATGCGCATGGTCATCAAGATAGCTCCTTCCATTTTGTCTGCCGACTATTCCCGCCTTGCGGAGGAAATAAAAAAAGTCGAGGGAGGGGGAGCGGATTATCTCCACATTGACGTTATGGACGGGAGCTTTGTCCCCAATATCACCTTGGGAGCCCCCGTGGTGAAAAGCCTGCGGAAGGTGAGTTCGATGGTGTTCGACGTGCATCTCATGACGGAGCATCCCGAAACCCATATAGCGGCCTTTGCCGAGGCGGGAGCGGATATCATCACCTTCCACATCGAGGCGGCGAGGCATGCTCATCGCATCGTGCAGCAGATCAAGGATGCGGGCTGCAAGGCCGGCGTGGCCCTGAATCCCGCGACTCCGCTGATGATGCTGGAAGAGCTCCAGGGAGAGATCGACATGGCACTCATCATGACGGTGAATCCCGGCTTTGGGGGACAGAAATTCATTCCCGCCACGTTGGAGAAGATCCGGCGTCTTCGCCATAGTGCGGAGAATAGCGGGACGGATCTCGACATCGAGGTGGATGGCGGCATCAACGAGGAAACCGCGAGGTCGGTCGTCAAGGCGGGAGCCAATGTTTTAGTGGCAGGCTCGGCAATCTACGGCGCTCCCGACGCGGCGGCTGCCATTCGCACCATTCGCGGCGAAAACGAAGAGGGGGACTTGCAATGGAAATGGAAAAAGCAGTGATCTTACTTTCCGGAGGGCTGGATTCCGCTGTCTGCATGGCAGTGGCTCACAGCAAGGGGTATCAGCTTTATCCCATCAGCTTCAACTACCATCAGCGCCACAGCATCGAGCTGGAAGGTGCCAAGGCGATTGCCGCTTTCTACAGGGCGGAGAAACATCTCGTCATCGAGACCAGCATGGATCAAATCGGCGGTTCTGCCCTCACGGATGATGCCATTGCCGTTCCCGAGGGAGATGCGGACCGGGAAGAGGACAACGTGCCGGTTACCTATGTCCCGGCCAGGAACCTGATCTTCCTGAGCTATGCTCTGGGCTATGCGGAGGTGCTGGGGGCTTCCCATGTCTACATCGGGGTGAATACGGTGGACTATTCTGGCTATCCCGACTGTCGGCCGGAATTCATCGCAAAATTCCAGGCCATGGCCGACTACGCAACCAAAGCCACGGCGGTGGATCAAAGGCGCATCGTCATTGAGACCCCCCTGCAGAATCTCTCCAAGAAGGAGATCGTTCTTCTGGGAACCAAACTGGGAGCCCCCCTTCACTTCACTCACAGCTGTTACAAGGGAGGGGAGAAAGCCTGCGGTTTGTGCGACAGCTGCAAGCTCCGACTTCGTGGCTTTGCCGAGGCCGGGTTGGAGGATCCCGTTGCATATGAGCAGAGGCAGGGGACATGAAGGATGTCCAGTACCAGAGTGATACGAGAGGGATCGCCATCCAGCAGGTGGGTATCAACGAAGCCCATCTGCCTGTCCTCATTAAGACCAAGGCGGGCGGATTCCAGCAGGTTCTCGCCAGCATAAGGTTCACCGTGTCCCTGCCGATGGAGTACAAGGGAACGCACATGAGCCGCTTTTTGGAGATCCTGGAGCCATGGAGCCACAAGCCTCTGGCAGAGGCGGAAATGGAATCCATGCTGACGGAAGCCATGAGGTATTTGGAGGCCGGGGCTGCCAGCATCAAGATATGTTTCAAGTATTTCATCGAGAAGAGGGCTCCCGTCAGCGGCAAGAGATCCTGGCTGGATCTGGAGTGCTTCTTTCGAGGGGAGAAGCAAGCGGGAGCGCCCATGGATTTTACCTTGGGGGTGGAGGTGCCCTTTACCTCTCTCTGTCCCTGCAGCAAGGAGATCTCTGCGTACGGGGCCCACAATCAGCGCTCTGTATGCCGCACGGAGGTCAGGTTCCGCCGGGGGGCGGAATGCATTTACATCGAGGATCTGGCCGCCTTGGTGGAGGCTCAGGCATCTTGTCCCGTCTATCCTCTCCTAAAGCGGGAAGATGAGAAGCGGGTGACGGAACAGGCCTATGAAAACCCCAAGTTTGTGGAGGATATCCTGCGGGATGTGGTCCTGGTTCTCCGCGGTCTTCCCGGCATTGCGTGGTTTTCCCTGGTCTGTGAGAATTTTGAGTCCATCCACAATCACAACGCGTATGCGAGCCACGAGGAGACGGTGAATGAATAAGTTCTGCAAGAGGTTCCTCTTGTTGGTTCTGTTGGTGTTGGGGATCTCCGGGACGGTGATCTACACGACGGTGGATATCCATACCCTGCAGAGCATCGATCGATTTCACGCATGGTCGCTGGCCTTGGCTGTCTTTGCGGTATCCCTGGGCATGTTCTTTGACGGCAGTCGTCTCATGCACTTGGTCAGGATATCCCATGAGAACATCACGCTATATCAGGCGGTGCAAGTCATCTTCGGGAATTATTTTCTGGCCCTGCTGACGCCGGGAGCCACGGGAGGCGCCGTGGCCCAGCTCATGTTCCTTCGCCATGCGGGGGTTCCCACGGGCAAGGCGGCCGTACTGGTCATCGTCCGCACGCTGTCTTCCATCCTTTTCCTCGTCCTCTGCATGCCCTTCATCTTTTTGCACGACGCGGGAATCGTTCCCGGAATCTCCAATGATGTTCTCATGGGAGTTACCTTGGCGGCCTTTTTTGCCATCACGGGTATGGCTTGGAGCGCGAAGAAGGGGTATCTCGATTATACAGTCATCCGTCTGACAAAAAATTGCAGCAACAGGAAGCGCAGGAGGATTTTTGCCTTTTACCGGGATACGAAGAGCGCCATTCATCTTCTCTCAAAGTCTCCCGGAAGCATGCTCCTGGTCTTTGTCGAGTCGGGATTGAACCTTCTTTGCATCTATGCCATTGTCCCCTGTCTTCTTTTGGGGCTGGGGGTGATGGATGCTGACTGGTATACGGTCATGGGACGCATGATCTTTTTGAACATGCTCCTTTACTTCACGCCCACGCCAGGGGGATCCGGCGTGGCGGAGGGCGGTTTTGTCCTGTTGTTCTCTGATACGGTTCCCTCGGGAACCGTGGGGATTGTAGCGGTCTGTTGGCGTCTCATCGCCGAATACATTCCCTTTTTGGTGGGGTTTTACTATACGGTCGCAGTCTTCGGGCGGGATTTTCTCAATCATCACTTGTCCCACGCTTGACAGTTCTTTTGGAGTTTCCTCGGCATTCGATGAAAATTCCGGTGGGAGGCAGGAAGTTTGCCGATGAGGGTCGAATTTAGTAAATGACATGAAAAAAACGTCAAGGAGAGGGATAGCCATGAAAATCTACGGAATCGCGCGCTCGAACATCACGTTGAAGGACGATGCGGATTATGCCTTGCCCGACGCGGAACTCCGGGGACTCCGCTTTGAGGACAAGATTCGCAAGATGGGTCTCTACGTGGCAACGGATGAGTCCACGGGGGAGGAATACGTGGGGATCATTCCCATGTATCCTTGGGACAACACCCAGAACATTGACGACATCGACACCATGGGCAAGGCAAAGCGGTTTATCGGCCGCCAGCTCATGCGCATCGCGTCGAATGACCTGGATGATCTGAAGTCCCACATCGGCTATGTGGACAAATGACGGACACGGGAAGGCCCGAGGGCTTGCAACGGCCAAGACCTCGGGCTTTTCTCTGGGTAAGTACGATAATATAGAGCGGTTTTGTGTGCCGCAATTGGGAGGAGCAGTAGCCTTATGCTGGAGCTTAAGAACATTTCCTTTGAGGTGACGGAGGGGGATCGAAAAATCGACATCATCCGCAATCTGAGCCTCAAGGTGGACAGCCGCAAATTTGTCGTCATCACGGGGCCGAACGGCAGCGGGAAATCGACCCTGGCCCGCATCATCGCCGGAATCGAGCAGCCGACGGAGGGACGCATTCTCCTGGACGGAGAGGACATCACGGAACGCAACATCACGGAGCGGGCGCGGAAGGGCATCGGCTTCGCCTTTCAGCAACCCGTCCGATTCAAGGGTCTGGAGGTCATCGACCTCCTGCGTCTTGCCACGGGAAAACATCTCAGCATAGCGGAAGCCTGCGACTATCTCGCGGAGGTGGGGCTCTGCGCGAGGGACTACGTGAAGAGGGAGGTCAATGCGTCCCTCTCGGGTGGGGAGCTCAAGCGCATCGAAATCGCCACGGTGATGGCGCGAAAGGCGAAGCTCACCATCTTTGACGAGCCGGAGGCGGGGATTGATCTCTGGAGTTTCCAGAACCTCATCCGCATTTTTGAGAAGATGCGGGGGGACATCAAGGACAGCTCCATCCTCATCATTTCCCATCAGGAGCGGATCCTGAACATTGCCGACGAGATCATCGTGCTGACGAACGGGGTCATCGAGAAACAGGGCTCCGGCAAGGAGATCCTGCCGGGAATCATCGGCACTGAATCGGCCATGGCGGGCTGTGACCGAATGAAGGCGTGAGGAGGGAAGACAGATGGTTGAGATGGATGCAATACAGAAGCGTCTGCTGGCGGAAGTGGCGGATCTCCATGAGGTGCCGGAGGGAGCCTATAATTTCCGCGCCAACGGGCAGATGGCGGGACGTCATAC
>CAMIWP010000004.1 GCA_946402475.1 uncultured Selenomonadaceae bacterium | reverse complement strand
CTCGCGACCCCCACCTTGGCAAGGTGGTGCTCTACCACTGAGCTATTTCCGCAAACCGCCGCACCGGAGAAGCCCCCGTCGCTGACTGACAAAACATATTCTATCCATTCCGCGAAGCTTTGTCAAGACTTTTTTCAACTTTTTCTTCCTTCCACACATCATCCCTTCGCCACTCCTCGCGGATGCGGGCTGCGGTTTCCATGACACGGGCCATGAGATCCGCCCTTTTCTTTCCGGCAGAAGCCTCCTGCCCTGCGGGAAGAACACCGTACCTGCGGAGTTTCTCCTCCATGTCATCCATGGCCTTTTGCGGCGCACGATAAAATTCGCTACCGCGAAGGTGCAGGAACGCCCAGCCCAAACGCTCCAACACAGCCTCTTTCCGCTGACGTTCCTCTGCCCGTCCTTCCTCCCCAAGCTCCTCCCCTTCACAGGAAACCGCCACCCGAAGATCCCGAGAGAGCACGGCCATATCAATGCGGCAGGATCCGACGAGCCACTGCTCTTCCACGTGAAAGCCCCTTTGTCGGAGGGCATTTGCCACTTCTCTGTGAAAAAGAGGCGCTTCCACGGATTCCCCCCCCGCCGTCAGGGAGGTTTCGGGAGATGCCGCATATTCCAAAAGCCCCCGGCGAATATCCCCCTCGGGCAGATCTCCCACCTCCACGGAGTGGATTACCCAAAGCTGATCCCGTGCCCTGCTGACCGCCACGTTGTAACTCCGCTCCAAAGCATCCCAAGGCGTTCCCCTGTCCCGATCCGCAGAGTCCGGATCATCCACCATGGAAAGAAACACAACATCCCGCTCGTCACCTTGGAAATGATGGGATGTGCCGGCAAGAAATTCTACTTTCTCCAAGGGTTGAAGCCCTATGCGGCGCAGGGCAATCTCACGGATCAGCCGTCCCTGCTCGGATCCCAGCAGAGATATGGCGCCGAAGCTCTTATCCTTGTACTCCGGCTGCTCCATACACGCCTTCATGAGGATCACGATCTCCTCGGCCTCCCGCCAGTTCACCTCCCGCTCTCCGTCCCGGAGGCCCTCCACTTCATAGGAAACCACAGGCTTCAACGGGCTTCCGCTGGATTCCCGAAGGGGCTGTATGAGATTGTGATAAACCAGTTGATTGGAGTACCCGATGATCTCTGGCACCGAGCGGAAGTGCTCCTTCAGCATGCAGGCACTGAAATGCACCCGGGCGATATCGTAGAGGGACTGCTCCGAAAGATAGGGATCCCCCCCGGAGAAGGGTATGGGAATGCGGGACAGTTCCTCCTCCGATAAGCCCAGGGGAGCGGGAGTCACCTGCTTGTCATCCCCCACCAGGATCACCTTGTGACCAAAATAGAGAAGGGGCAAGGCCGTGATGTTCGCCTGGCTTGCCTCATCGATGATGATGACATCGAACTTTCGGCTGTCCGGACGCAGAGTCTTCCATGCCTGATCCAAAGGCATGATCCATCCCGGCACCACCGCCTGAAGCTCCATGGTCTGTTTCCGGGCCATACGCGCCCTGCGGGAAAGATTTTTCCCCGCATCCCTGCCCACCTTTTTCACGGCTTTGCTCCAGCTCATGAGGCTCCCCCGGAGTCCCAGGTCGGAGAGCTCCCGGAAAAAATGTCCCCATGCCAATTTCTCCACAAGCTCTCCCGTGAGTTCATGGAGCCGTTCCACTCGGCGATGCAGAGGTATCTCATCTCCCTCCGCGCCTTCCTTGGGGACCTTTGCGAGTTGCTGGAGGAACTGACGGCACTTCCATGCATCCTCCAGACCGGAGGGAACTTCTGCCATTCCGCCGCTGCCCCTCTGGCACGCGATGGAAGCCGCCCAATCGGGAGCCGCCGCCGCAAGCCTCGCCAGGAGATCCGTGCGTTCCCTGAACTTATCCCTCAGGCTCTCATAGTGGAGCAATTTTTCATAATCCCTGCGATAGGCATCCCTCTGCCCCCCCTGCAAGGCCGCCGCCAAACGCTTCGACAGTTGGGAACGCCATCCCCCCAATTCCTCTACACGCTTGCGGAATACCTCCGCCCATTTCCTTTTTTCCATACATTCCAAGCGGATCAGCGCGGCGCACTGCGGCCAGGACTCCTGCAGCCAGCGGATCTCCATGGTCATCTGTTGACGCGGCGTCATGAACTTCCCATCCTCCGGCAGGATCTTATCCATGAGCACGCCGGCAGCCTCCAAATGCTTCCGAAAGGATTCCCTCTTCCTGTCATACCAATCCAGGCAATAGTTGATCTGCTCCCAACGGGCACTGCATATATCATCCACATCATCGGCGGAGAGCCCCATTTCTTCGTAGGAAGGCTCCCCACAACGGGTCAACAATTGATCCCATTCCAACCGCACCCTCCGCCGGGCTTGCCGAAGAGCGAGATACCGCGCCGCCAGGTCACAGTCCGTCTCACTCCGCATCTCGTGCCCGTCCACGAGAATACCCTTGAAGATCCTGCGCCATCTCCGGCGAAAAAGTTTCTGTAAGAAGGGCATCCCTCCCTTGACACGAAAGACCTCCCCCATGGCATCCAGTTCCCAGAGCACCTGTTCATCCGCCAGGAATTCCTCGGGGCACTCCACGGATCGTCCCATGAGTGGAACAGCCGCCGCATCCTTGCGTTCCTGCACCAGTCGGATGTCCTCTCCCATTTTCTCCCACGCCCGCCGCACGTTGCCGCCCTGCCTGCCGGCCAGAACGGCTTCCCTCGCCCAGGCGGAATCCATCCAGGAAAAGTCCAGCTGGCGATAGTCTTCCTCCGCTGCCAAAAACTCCTCCTTGGAGAACTCCCTCACGACCTGCTCGTGACGGTAGAAGACCTGCTCCTCTTCCACGAACCATTCCGGCAGTTCCTGCAGGAGTCCCCGTTCCCTTTCCATCAGGATCTCCTGCTCCTCCAGAAGATGCTCCGCTTCGGAGGGCGACAGGATCCTGTCGCTCTTCGGCAGATTCTCCGCCATCTCCTTCAAGTCCTGGCGGCTGAAGAGCCCGTTGCTGGCATAGAGCAGGGCAAGCTCCTCATCCGTCAAGGGGATGGCTCTCCCCTCGCCCACCTTTCCGGGAACGACCTCCAAAAGCCGCTCGTGGTCGTGGACAAACCGGGCCATTTGGGACAGGGAATAGCTCTCGCCCTCATAGGAGAAGAACTCCTTCCGACCCTCCATCCGCCGAATGGCCGTTACTCTTTGACGGGACTCCCGCAACGCCTTGAGGGCCTCCTCCCGCCGTTGGCGCAACTGATCAGCCCCCTGTTCCAGTTCTTCCTCGGTGGTGCGCTCCAGAAGGCCACAGATCCCCTCCAAGGACTGTTCCATATCCCGATAGGAATCCCCCTGAAGGGAAACGCAGAGGCTGCGGATCCCCTCTGGCAGCTTGTCCTTCAGCACACCCAATGCCTTCGGAGACGCACTGGTCACCAACACCCGGTTCCCCTTGGACAGAAAATGCCCCAGGAGATTGGCAATGGTATGGGTCTTTCCCGTGCCGGGAGGCCCCTGCACCACCACGGCGGAGGTCTTTGCCAGTTTCTTGACGATCCCCATCTGCTGGGCATTGGCCGGCTTCACCAAAAGGATGTCCTCCGACTCCCCTCGAATGTCCGCCAAGGTTTCCGGCAGTGCCCCTTCCTTTTCACGGGGTGCCTTATCCACGATATCCCAAAGAGGCAGGGGCACATCCCCCTTCTCCTCCACCCGCTCCATGATGCCCGCCAGCAGTCGATCCTCTCCGGGGTGCTTTCTGCGCAGGAAGAGCACGGGACGCTCATAGAGAATATACCAATCCGTGGGAAGGAGCCGAAGACCGTCTTCCTCATAGCGGCACTTGGCGTTGAGCATGGGGGCCGCCTCCCTCAGCAGCTTCGCCCCGAGATTTTTCTCCAAGGGATGGATGCCCGCCCGGGTGACCTTTCTCTTCACGGCTTCCAACGCGAACCGATCCATATCCTCCCGTCCGTCGAAAAGCTCCCCGTAGAACTCCGGCTCCTCCTGAGCGTCCAGTATCTGCACGCAGTCCCTGCTGCAACGCACCTGCGCCCTTTTGAGGAGCAGCGGGTGATGGAGGCCGTCTTCCAGCCCGCTGAAAAAGACTCCGTTCCCCGCCATCAGCTCCAGAGTTTCCCTTTTCCGGCAGAAGAGCTCGTACATGCGGCAAAGGTCGTCGAAGAGCTGCAGGACCCGCTGCTTCCGCCGCTCCTCCTTGCACCACTTGGCCCGCGCCTTCTTCCAGCGAGAGAATTCCCGGACGCGGCGCTCGCTGTCGGGAAAGCGCATGACGATGATCCCCATCTGCTCCGAGGGCCTGCTGAATTCCGGCCGAACCTTCACCTCATCCACCCGACAGTCCTCCCACCGAGGGGTTTCAACCCAGTCGGAAAGGACTTCCGGCAGAGGCGGACAGGAGGAAAATTCCGGTCGCCGAACCTCCAGAAGAATCTCTCGTCCCTCCTCATCCTTGCCGGGAAAAAAGCGCACAAATTCCCCGTCGGGCTCCGCTTCTCCCAGATCCAGCGCCCATTCCTGCTGCTGGAGATCCCGGACGACCCTGTGCTGCCCTGCGCAGATCCGGCGAATATAGTCCAGGAGGGCCAGAACTTTTCCTTGCTTCTCACGGCTCATGCGCTCTTCTCCTCCGCCGCTTTTTTCTGTTCTTCTTGCTTTTTTGCTTCTTCCTCTTTCATTCTCTGATACGCCTCGGGGTCAATGTCCTTCAGATAATCCCGGGGGATGGCCCTCTTCCCTTCGATGCCGTAGAGCCTTCGGTACGCCTCCAGCGCCTGCTCCCTTTGCTCCCCTTCGTCGTAAAGCTCTGCCGTGAGCATCCACGCCACCGGGCTCTTTTCGTCCAGCTCCCGCGCCCTGGCGCAATCCGCCATAGCCATATCCCGATTTCCCATCATGCGGTAAATATCCGCCCGGTTCAGGTAATTCAGCGCATTCCCCCCATCCATGGCGATGCCGCGGTTCGCATCCGTCAATGCGCCGGCGAAGTCGCCCTTCACGGCCTTTGCCCGTCCGCGCATCACATAGCATTCCGCCATATTGTCCTGATGCTTGCTCTCCATGGCCCGCGCCATTTCCTCCAGGGCGAGATCTCCCATCCCGTAGTCGCTGTAGGCATCGCTGTTGTAGCGGAGCCGTTCGGCGAACTTTCGATCCGCTTCCAGCGCCTGTCGGTGGATCTTTTCAAGCTCCCCCCGGCGCTTCTTCTCCGCCTCCCGCAGCTTCTCCCGCTTTTTTCCGGCGGTCTCTTTCCCATAGGCGGCTGTCACCAGTTCCTTCAGCCGCTGCACCGTCGCCTCATCTCCCAGGGACGCCCGGAGGAGATCGTAAACCCTCTCCCCCGAGAGAAATTCCGTCCTGCCCTTCGTTCCCTCGCGGAAATTCCAGCCCTGGAGCCCGTCGTGATCGTGAAAGGCCTTTGCCAGTCCCCCTGCGATGATATAGGCGTTCTCCGGGGTGTTGTCGTAATCCAGTCCCGTATCCTTCGCGGAGAGGAGGAGCTCCCCGTCAATGAGCACATCCCTCCGGTCTTTCACCGTCACGTGGCCGCAACTGTAGTCCGTCATCATCTCCGCCAGCCGCCTCTCCCGGACCTCCGTCTCGGGATGGTCGCTGTACTCTGTCTGTCCCTTCCTGTCGGGGCTGTCAAACTCGTACATGTCCTCCGTCACATAGCGGACATAATACCCCATGCGAGCCATGGCAGCCGCGGGCCCCCCGGGATTGAACCCGGCGCTGGCCATGATGTGAAAGCCCTCCTCATCCGCCTCGTTCTCCGTGGGCGCCACGATGTTCGTGGCGATGGAATATCCCACCATCCCGTTGAGCTTTTGCCAATCCACATTCTTCGTCTCTATGCCAATGACGGTCACGCCCATGGCCTGGGCAATGGCCTGGGCGTAGTTGTGGGCGCTGTGCTGCCGGAGGCCGTGGACCATCTCATGAGCCAGCACCGCCGCCAGCTCGTCCTCATGGCAGTTGAGTCCCCGCACCAATCCCCGGTTCACGCTGATGTAATTGGTGGGATAGCAGGCGGCATTGAACAAGCGGCTGTTGTTCACCGTCCAGACAAAGGGCAGGGAATTTACCTGCATGGCATATTCCCCGTGCTCGATGAGCCGCCCCATGACGTCATTCACCACCCGGATGTCCTCGGGATTCTCGTCCAGTCCGTTCTCCCTCACATCCTGTCTTCGGCTGCTCACCTGGGCGTGGGCATCGTTCCCCATGCGCAGGATATCCGTCAAGGCCGACTTGTACATGCCGTAAATGCCCAGGGCCTGAGCCGCAATGCCCCAGGAATCCGCCGAGGCGGCAACGGGAGCCGGCGATGCCGCCGACAGAGCTGCCGCGAGCAAGAGGGCAATCCACTTTCTCATCGAGGTCTCCTCCGTTCCATAAAACATGCAAGAATAACATATCACGGCTGCCCCAAAGAGTCAATTCCGTCCTCCGGCAGGGCCGGATTTTTCGCGGAGCCGCGCAGGAATGGAAGGATCCCCTGTCGAAGTATCCCCTGAAAATTTCAGATTCATCCACAGGAGAGTGATACCATGTCCATCCTCGAAGACATCCTCAAAACCAATGCCGCCTTCTGCAAAAATCCCCCCGTGGATTACACACGGGAGGATCTCAAGACCAGCAAGCTGCCCCAAAAGCAGGTAGCCATCATCACCTGCATGGACACGCGGCTGGTGAATTTTCTCGAACAGGCCCTGGGCATCGGCCGCGGGGAAGCCAAGGTCATCAAAACCGCAGGAAACTGCGTGACGGGCGTCTTTGACGGCACCATCCGCAGCCTGATGGTCTGCGTCTACGAACTGGGCGTGAAGGAGATCCTGGTCATCGGCCACCACGAATGCGGCATGGCGAAGACCACCTCGGAAAGCCTGACAAAGGCCATGCTGGAACGCGGCGTCGCCAAGGAAGCCATTCACATGGTCAGCAAGGAATTGCGGGAATGGGCGGACGAATTTCACCACCCGGAACAAAACGTCACGGACACCGTGGAGCAGATCCGCATGAATCCCCTGATCCCCAAGGACGTCCCCGTCCACGGGCTGATCTTCCACCCCCGGACGGGGAAACTGGACTTGCTGGAAGACGGCTACGAAAAAAACTAAAAGGAAAGCCCGCATTCAAACATGCGGTTCCACGGGAAGGTCACCTTCAAGGTCTGCAATCCCCGGAAGGGAGGCAGATGCTTCCCGGCAAATTCCCGCAGGAGCTCGCTGACCCGCGCCTCCTCCCGGGCGCGAAAACCGTCCAAGCGGCTGTAGGCTTCTCCATGCCCTTCGGCCTGCAGCTCCTTCTCCGCGATTGCGCGGACGTTGGCCTGATAGGCCCAGTCATCCAGGTATCGGCGCGTCAGGAGCCGCTTCCTTCCCTCATTGGTCATCCTGGGGGCCAGGATCCCCGTCCCAAGGGCAAAGCCGGAGCTGTTGGTGGCCGTGTTCCATCCCGAGTAGGATTGGAGTTTTTCCAGCATTCCTCCCCGCTCCAAATTTCCCATCAGGGCGTTGTCGGAGCCGTTGGCAAAAGCGATGTCCGCAATGCCCACCGGGTACCCCTTGTCCAGGCAATCCTTCACCAAGCGGAAAAAGTACGCCGTTCCTTCCCTTTCCGCGCCGTTGTTCACCATCGGCGAGATCCCGGGGGTAACTGAGCTGGACTCGCTGGTGCGGCCCTTCGGGTCCGTATTCACCAGCAGGACAAAATCCGCCCTGCGGGGATCGGAAACCATCATGCCTCCGGCCACCGCGACAGAATCGCGGATGGAGGTTCCTATGTGCTCGTCGGAATAAGAGGGGATGGTCGCCGCTCCCTTTCCCTCGTTGTACATCACATGGACAAAGGGGATCTCATGCCGCATCTGATTGACTGCCCTTGCCAGCAGCAACAGGTTGAACTCGTCGATGCCCGTCATGGATTTGAATCGATTCTCGGGCAGTCCCGCCTTTCTCGCATAAGCCTTCAGTTCGCGGTTTTCCATGTGGGTCTGGCAGAGGGGAGCATTGTCGTCGCGACCGACCACAAAGCATTCGGCCACCCCCTGCTTGGTCAGATCCACCAATTTCTTCGTGGCGGAAAGATTCTTTTCCCTGCGGCTCATCCAATCCTGCAATACGTTTGCGGGGATGCGCTGCCGGACCTCTTCCATCTCCTCCCGCTCCCGCCGCGAAAGACGCCCCATTTCCTCCTTATCCTTCCAGGCCGTGTAACGGAAGATGTCCTCTCCGTAGTCGTTGTAGTACTCCGGTTCCTCACTGCCGGCATAAAGACCGCTCTTCGGCGTTCGCATCAAGGAACCGAAGAGATAGAGCTTGAGATTCGGATGACGGTCGTGGAATTTCCGGAACCGCTCCGCCCGCTCTTCGATGACCGCCCGTGCAATCTCGTGCTTTCGGGATGGGATCAGTCCCCCGTAGAGCAGGGAGTCCGTGGCAACCACCGCTGCCCGCGCAGAGCCGGCATTCTCCTCCAGCCACTTCCACAGCGCCTCCGGATCTCCCGGCTCCTCCAGCCCCCGGGACAGGATTTCTTCCGGGGGCATCACCAGTCCGCATCCCGCCTGCTCCACGACCTCCGCCGTCTGCTGCATGGAAATCGGTCGATTGTCGTGGGGGATGAAGAGGATCCTCTCCGCCCCCTCCGCGCGTCCCCAGAAACAGAACACAAAGGAAATCATCAGCGCAGACAACAGGAACCTATATCTCTGCTTTCCCAAAACTCAACGCCTCCTCACCAACATCTTTGAACTTTCTGTTCCCGTACACATTCGCCGAAAAAAATGAAATTCCTGCCCGGGAAGATGCGCAAAATCTTGGAACAGCGCGTAACACATTTCGGCTGTCCGGGATATAAAGAACGAAAGACAAAAAAAACAGCCAAGGGAGGGAACATGCCATGATGAACGCAATGGACAAGCGCATGACGGAGGAAGATCTGGACCTGGTGGTCGGCGGCGTAAAGGTGCTCATGATCATGCACATGAAAAACGGGAAGATCAACGGCTATCATTGTGATATGGCCGACTTATTTCCCTCCATTTCCTTATGACGGCAACTCCTGCCCTCACCGCGCAAAAGTACCCGATGCGGACAGTTGCGCGAAGGCATTTCCACGGAATGCACAGAAAATACCGGATGCCGCGCACTTGACAGTTTTTTTCATTTGCTATATATTTTTCCAGTACGTATTCTCGATCATACCACATATGCCATACAACGAAGGAAGTGTCACATCGTGCGAACACTGTGCAAATATCTCCTGATCTGCCTCGCTGTCCTCGTCTTGGCGACAGCGGGAGCGGCAGCGCTTCTCTGGCAAGGTTCGGCGGATTCCGTGCCCGTCCTCAACTACCATCAGATCAATGACACCGCAGAAAATGCGCTGACGGTGAAGGTAGATCAGTTCGATCATCAGATGCAGTATCTGGCGGACAACGGCTATCATACGATAACACCGGCAGAGATGATCGACTGCTGGGAAAGGGGGGAGCAGCTCCCTGACAAGCCCGTCATCATCACCTTCGATGACGGCTACATCGACAATTATGACAACGCCTTTCCCATCCTGAAAAAATACAATATGAAGGCTACGATCTTCCTCATCTCCGACTACGTGGGACAGTACCCAAATTACGTCACTTGGGACAAGGCAAAGGAGATGCAGGACAGCGGCCTCATCGACCTAGAGAGCCACACGCTCAGCCATGTGGAGCTCACCAAGACGGAATCCCGGGAGGATACCCTCAAGCAGTTGCAGGGATCCAGCGAAGCCCTGCTCTACCATCTGAAGAAAACCGCCCATTTCATCGCCTATCCCTGCGGCTCCTACGACGATACCGTGGAACAGCTCACCAAGGAGTCCGGCTACCGCGCGGCTTTCACCGTAAATTACGGTCTCGCCTCCCCGGAGGATCAGCGCTTCATTCTGGATCGCATCCCCATCTTTGGCTGCAATGACCACACCTTCCTGCGGTTTCAACTTCGCCTTGAACTCGCGCCCATCCTCACTCCCGTCAACGCCTTGAAGGTTCAGCTCGCCCAAAAAGGCTACGAGAGACTTTCCGACCTCATTCCCATGCCCTAAAAAAACTCCCCCCTGCAAAAGCCCCTCTTGGGCTCCGCAGGGGGAAAATTTTTCAGCGCCTCATGCGCGCTCAATGTAATTTCCGGTGCGGGTGTCGATGCGGAGCACATCGCCCTCGTTGATGAACAGAGGGACGCGAACCTCGTAGCCCGTCTCGACCTTCGCCATCTTCGTGGCGCCCGTGGCCGTATTGCCCTTGACGCCGGGCTCGCACTCCACCACCTTGAGGTTGACGGAATTGGGCAGCGTAATGCCGATGATGCGTCCCTTGAAGGACTGGATGCTCACATCCATGTTCTCCATGAGATAGTTCAAGGCGTCTCCCAACTGATCCTTGGAAAGCTCCGTCTGCTCATAACTCTCCGAATCCATAAAGGTATAGGCTCCGTCGGACTCGTAGAGATACTGCATGCTGCGCGTATCCAGATGCGCGGCCGGCATCTTTTCATTCGGGTTGAAGGTACGCTCCACCACAGCGCCGGTCTCCACATTCTTGATCTTCGTCCGCACGAAAGCGGCGCCCTTTCCCGGCTTCACATGCTGGAAATCCACGATCTGCCAGACGCCTCCGTCGATCTCGATGGTCAGGCCGGTACGGAAATCAGTACTTGAAATCATTTACTTACACCCTCCAAAATTCTTGTCCGTGAAATTAATGAATCTCTATCAACTGTTTACTGCTCTTTGTCAGCGGCTCTCCGCCGGTTTCAGTAACCAGGACAGTATCCTCGATGCGCAGCCCTCCCCAACCGGGAAGGTACACCCCCGGCTCGTCCGTGACGAGCATGCCCTGCTTTAGCGCTTCGCATGTGCTGAGAGGGGACAGCCTCGGTTCCTCATGGATCTCCAGCCCGAGACCGTGTCCCAAGCCATGCCCAAAATACCGGGCCAGTCCGGCTTTTTCCAAGGATGCGCGAGCCACCTCATGAACGGCGCGCCCGGAAATTCCCGGACGGATCGCCTCCAGTCCCAAGCGTTGCGCCGCCAGGACCTCGCAATACACCCTGCGCTGCTTTTCATCCGCCGTTCCCACGCAGACCGTCCGAGTGATATCGGAATGATACCCGCCGCAAACGGCACCGTAATCCATTGTAACAAATTCTCCCGCAACAATCAACTTTTCTGTCGCAATCCCGTGGGGCAAGCTCCCTCGCTCACCCGATGCCACGATGGTCGCAAAGGCGGGCCGTTCCGAACCAAGCTCCCGCATACAGTTTTCCATATAGGCTGCCACGCAGATCTCCGACAGGCCGGGGCGCAGGAACTTCAACACCCGAGAAAAGGCCTCGTCGGCAATGCCGCAGGCTCGACGGATACAGGCGATCTCCTCCTCCTCCTTGATCTGCCGCAGCGCATCAAGATTCAACGATGTTTGAAACTCCCGCCCCTTCAAAAGCTCCGCAAGCTTCGCGTAATCCCGATAGAGAAGCCCGCTCCCTTCGAAGCCGATTCTGCGACAGCCGAGAGATGCCACGCACTCCGCCGTCTTCTTCCAGAGCCCCTTCTCCTGCTTCACGATCTCAAAGAGAGGCGCCTGTCCCGTCGCCTGTTCCACATAGCGGCTGTCCGTAATGAGAACTGCCCTGTCCTTCGTGATGACAAGGGCCGTATCGTCTCCACGAAATCCGCTGAAATACTGGAGGTTCACGTACTTCGTCACAAGGACGGCATCCAGTTTTTCCTCCTCCATCAAATCCCGAAGGCGCTTCAGGCGTTCCTCTATCATTCGGCCACCCCCATCTTCAAGAGCGCCGCCTCCAACGCTGCCAAATAACTCTCGGCCCCGAGACCGGCAACCTGTCCCATGACCACGGGAGCGATGACGGAGTGATGACGGAATTCCTCCCGCCTGTGGATATTGGAAAGATGCACCTCGATGACCGGCACATCAACGGCGCCGATGGCATCCCGGATGGCGATGCTGTAATGAGTATAAGCTGCAGCATTGAGGATGATGAACGCATACTTCCCCCTTGCCTGCTGGATGGCGTCCACGATTGCCCCCTCATGGTTTGACTGAAGGAACTCTGCCTCTACTCCCGCTCGTCTCGCCCGGGCTTCCATACGACGATTGATATCCTCCAGGGTCAGTCTCCCGTAGATTTCCGGCTCCCGTGTTCCCAAAAGGTTCAGGTTCGGCCCGTGTATGACCAATAACTTCTTCACTGTAACACCTCGCTCAATGGCGGACGGAGAATCCCGTCTCATCCGGCACCACTTCCCTTGCCTCCATGGAAAACTCCTCCACCTTGATGAAGCAATTCCCCTCTCTCAACCGTCGGACCAATTCCTCCACCGTTTCCTGTTCTCCCTGGATCTCCATGGTCACGGTACCGTCACTCATGTTGCGCACCCAACCCGTAAGGCCGAGTTCCTGCGAATTCTGCTGCACAAAGAACCGGAAGCCCACTCCCTGGACCCTTCCCTTTGCCTGTCCGAAATATCTGACCATTTCTTGCCCTCCTCATTTTGATCGCTCTGTTTCATCCTCCGGTATCTCCCGTCGCAGGATGGAAAATGGCTCCACGGGCTTCTCCATCCGCATCCTCACGATCTGCTGCGGATGGGGAGCCGCCTCAATGGACGCCCCTCCCTCATCGTACATTTCCCGCAACTCCTGCCGGAAGGTTTCCCCCGTGGGCTGAAATACCTCCAGTACCTCTCCCAGCTTCATATGATTGCGCTGCTCCACCACGGCAAGTCCCGTCGTTTCATCGTACTCCGACACCAGGCCCACGAAATCCGCCCACTGCACGTAGGAAGAGGTTCCGTAGATCTGGTCCTCTCCCGTAGGCTTCCGAAAGAAAAAACCCGTGGTATAAGGACGATGAGAGACCTTCTCCAGTTCCTCCAGCCACTCCTTCCGCACCTTGAAGTTCTCTCCCTCAGAGGCGCAGGCATCCATGGCCATGCGATAGGCTTTCACCACGCTCGCCACATAATGGGCGCTCTTCATGCGCCCCTCGATCTTGAGGCTGTCCAAACCCATCTTCATGACCGCCCCGATATGCGGCAAGAGGCAAAGGTCCTTGGAATTGAAAATGTACGTACCTCTCTCGTCCTCCAGCACCGGCATGTACCGACCCGGACGTTTCTCCTCCACCAGATGATACCTCCATCGGCAAGCCTGGGCGCAACTTCCACGGTTGGCATCGCGTCCCGTGAAATAATTGCTCATAAGACATCGTCCGGAATAGGAAATACACATGGCTCCATGGACGAACATCTCCAGCTCCGCAGAGGATCGCCTGCGAATCTCTCGAACCTCCTCCATGGAAAGCTCTCTTGCCAGAACCACCCTCTTTGCCCCCAACTTCTGCCAGCTGTTCACCGTTGCCCAATTGGTGTTGTTCGCCTGGGTGCTCACGTGGAGTTCCATACGGGGCACAATCTCCCGGGCCATCATGAAAACGCCCAGATCTGCCACCAGCAGAGCGTCAACCCCCGCCCGGGACAAGAATCGCAGATAGTCCGGCAGATCCTCCAGATCCCCATTGTGGGGAATGATATTGACGGTGACGTAGACCTTCTTCCCCATGGCATGGGCAAAGGCCACCCCCTCCGCCAGCTCCTCGCGGGAAAAGTTCCCGCCGAAGGCCCGGAGCCCAAAGGCTTTTCCGCCCAAGTAAACCGCATCCGCCCCGTAGAGCAA
This sequence comes from uncultured Selenomonadaceae bacterium, assembly GCA_946402475.1. Next base: position 3,357 of record CAMIWP010000004.1, on the reverse strand, counting down.
CGCCATTCGAAGCTTTTCCGGATTTCCCGCCGGGGCCAGAAGTTCAGGCTTCTTCATGGATCCCTCCTCGACACTGCCAGTCCATCCCCGTCCTTCCATATTTCCGTGACGAATCCCGGCGCATGCTGAATCATCTCCACATATTCCCGCAATCGTTTTGCGATGGTTCGAAACCTCCGTGGTGCCTTTTTCCCATCGAGCACATATCCCCGGAAGAGCACATTGTCCGCAAGAACCACGGCGCGATCTGCCAACAACGGCTCAATCCGGCGAAAATAGCGGGGATACTGGCCCTTTGCCGCATCCAGAAAAACGAAATCGAAGGGTCCGGCCAAGGTTTCCAGAAGCCCTGTCGCGTCCCCCGACAAAACCGTGATCCTGTCCCCATAAGGAGAACGTCGAATAAACTCCTTGGCCTTCTCCACCCTGACCTCATTCCGTTCAACGGACAAAATCTCGATATCCTCCGCTCCCAGCATAGCCGTGAGCAAGGTCGAATAGCCAATGGCCGTACCGAGTTCCAGGACGCGATGGGGCTTTTCCCGCCGAAGGATGCGGCAGAAGGCGTCCCTGGCTTTCCCGTAGATGATGGGAACGTGATGTTCCACGGCGTAATCCTCCATCTCTCGGAGCAGATCCTCCATCATCTCACTCGATCCACGACCGTCAGATGGTCGTCGTAATTGTCGGTATAGTAGTTATGACCTTCCCGATCCGCCACAAAATAAAGATAATCCGTATCGGCGGGCTGGAGCACCGCCTGGATGGATTCCAAACCGGGATTGGCCACGGGCCCCGGCGGAAGTCCTCTGTTCTGATAGGTGTTGTAGGGAGACTCCACCTTCGTATCCGAAATGGAGACATCCTCCTTGGGGGCATCCATGAGATACTGCAGGGTAGCATCGGACTGCAAGGGCATATCCAACTTCAGCCGCTTGAGAAACACCTGTGCGATGATGGGACGATCCTCGTCGTAACGGGCCTCTTTCTCCACCAGGGAGGCGAGTGTCACCAACTCGTATATGGAAAGTTTCATTTCCCTGGCCCTGCGACGCATAGACGGCGTAAGGCGCTGGTCAAAGGTTCCCGCCATCATTTCCAGAATCTCCTCCGCAGTCGCATCCGGCTGGATCTTGTAGGTAGCCGGAAAGAGGAAGCCCTCGGCGCGATACTTCACATCGTCGGATGCTCTCATGTAGGAATAAGGAGCAAATTTCTCCGCCAGTTTCAGAAACTCCCCACTGTCGGCTATGCCTTCCTCACCGAGGCGTTCCGCGATGTCCTTTACGGTGAAGCCCTCGGGGATGACGAGCTCATATTCCTCCGCTTCTCCCCGTACCAGCTTTTCCAGGACTTCCTGCGTGTCCATTCCCCTGCGAAATGCATAGTTTCCCGCCATGAAGCGGCTCTCGTAATCCTTGAGCTTTGCCATGAGCCAGAATTTGTACTTGCTGTCCACGATGCCCCGCCGCTGCAATTCCTCGCCGATCTCCTTGGCGCTCATTCCGGAACGCACCTTCACATAGACGGGAAGCCCCTTCTCCTGCGTGTTTTCGGAAGCGCCTCCTCCAAGGACGATGAAAAGGAACGCCCCGAGCAGAAGCAAGATCCCCCCCATGACTGCCGCCACCTGCTTATGGGGGAATCCCGAAAGGCTTTCGCTCTCCCCCGGCAAGACTCCCGAAAGCGATTTGGAAAGGAATCCCTTCACCTCTTCAAAGGCTTCAAGCATCCTAGAAAACAAGTTCATCTACTCCTCATCACATGCACAAAAAGCTGCCATCCGTCAACACAGATGACAGCCGATCCTCAATTCTCGGCGTCCTCCTCTTCCTCGATGAGGGCGTCGTATGCCGCCTGAACTGCCTCGAATTCCTCGTCCGTAGGCTCCACGTATTCCTCTTCCCCGGCCTCGTTCACCACGATTTTGGCAATCAGCACATCCTCATCGCCTTCCTCGCATCCGCAGCCGCAACCATGCTCGTGTTCCTCGTCCTCCACACCGAGCAAAAGGGCGAACTTCTCGCCATTCACCGGTATAATCATCTCCTGCTCATATAGGTAGGAATTCCCGTCCTCGTCCGTGAACTCCACCACAATGGCGTCGTCTTCCTCTTCCAAAGCCTGTTTTTCCCTGTCTGACATAAAAACCACCTTTCAAAATCTCCAGAGCGACCATCTGCATTGTATCCAAAAGAATATCCCCTGTCAATCGCCCCGCGTCCCCATGGACAGTCGATCCAAATAGCCCTGCAGGATGAATACCGCCGCCATCTTGTCAATGACTTTCTTGCGCTTGCGGCGGCTCAAATCCGCCTCCAGCAAGGAACGGGAAGCAGCCACCGTAGACAATCGCTCGTCCCAGAAATCGATCACGGCATCGGGAACGGCCTTTTCCACTTCCTCCGCAAAAGCTCGGACCACATCGCAACGCTCTCCTTGGGACCCGTTCATGTTCCGGGGCAGGCCGATGACCAAGGACTTTGTCTCGTACAGATCCATGAGCTCCCGCAGGCGCTTCAGATCTGCTTCCGGGCTCCTGCGTCGTATGGTCTCCACCCCTTGGGCCGTGATGCCGAGGGGATCACTCACCGCCACCCCCACCGTGGCATCCCCCACATCGAGGGCGAGATAGCGCTTCACTCGCTTTTCTCCAGATAAGAACGAACCAATTCTTCCAAAATTTCGTCCCGCTCCAGGGAGCGAACCTGATTGCGCGCATCCTGATGACTGGTCACGTAGGCCGGATCCCCGGAGAGCAGATATCCCACCAGCTGATTGATGGGATTGTACCCCTTCTCCTCCATTGCCTTGCAGGCATGGCGGATGATGTGCTCCGCCTTGTTCTCCTCGGCGCCAAACCGGAACATCATCGTCTCATCATTAACCATGGATATACCTCCAAATGAACTCTTGAACCGCATATTCGCTCTTATTTTAGAGCACTTTCCTATAATTTAGCTGAAAATACCATGAAAAAGGACTGCCAAAGCAGTCCTTTTTCATGGATATCATGATTCGGTTACAATTTGAACTGCCCCACCGCTTCCTGCATGTCGCCGGCAAGAGTTGCCAAGGCGTGGGATGCCGCGGCGATCTCCTCGTTGGAGGCGGACTGCTCCTCCGTCGCGGAGGAAATGGTCTGGGTGTGATCCGCCGTCTTGCGGCTTACGTTGTCGATGGACTCCACGGCGGTGACGATGCGCTCTGCGCCGGAGGTAACCGTCTGGACGGACTGGTTGATCTCTTCCATCTGCTGATTGATGCTGTCCACCTTGGAAAGGATGTCCTCGAACTGGACGCCCACGTCCCGAATGGCCTTGGTTCCGTGAGCCACCTCCTCGGTGCCGTTGTTCA
>CAMIWP010000003.1 GCA_946402475.1 uncultured Selenomonadaceae bacterium | reverse complement strand
CGGCATCACACGGCAAAGGATATACCCCATCAGATCCCCGTCCTCTTCGGTGAGAGCCAGCAGGCTCTCCACATGCTTTTTCGGAATCACCAACACGTGCACCGGAGCCTGCGGGGAAAGATCCCGAAAGGCGATCACCCGCTCATCCTCATACACGGTATCGGAAGGAATCTCCTTCCCTGCGATCTTGCAAAAAATACAGTCTGCCACGCACATCAGCTCCCTTCTTGACAAACCATCCTGCGAATAAGGACCTGCCCTACCGAGCCTGCATGGTTCTTATTCTTTTTTTTGCGGCAAAATCCTGCCCCGAAGGCCGTCTCTCCACGGCTTTTCCAGGAAAACCCCGCGGATCTCCCCGGAGCTTGCCGTCCCCTCTCCGTAGACGCGGATATAATTTCCCGTAAGGCCGTCCAGGATTCCTTCCTGCTCGGTCTCAAGGAGCACCTCCATGGTCTGTCCAAGGAACCTTTCGCGAAAGTCCTCTGCCATCCTTTCAGCCAGCGCCTGCATGCGATGCACCCGCTCCTTCTTCACGGGATCCGGCACCTGTCCCTCCATTTCGGCCGCAGGAGTCCCCTTTCGGGGAGAATAGGGGAATACGTGCATACGGGAAAACCTCATCTCTTCCGCAAAGTCCAAGCTCTCCCGAAAGAGATCCTCCGTCTCCCCGGGAAAACCCACGATCACATCCGTGGAGATGGCAATGTCGGGGATCCTCCCACGGATCCGCCGAAGGAGTTTCTCGAACTCCGATCGGTCATAGTGGCGGTTCATGGCCCTCAGTATGGAATCCGAACCGGATTGCAGGGGAAGATGCAAATGGGAACAGAATCGTTTCTCCGCCGCCATCAGGTCGAGAAGCCCTTCGGATACCTCGATGGATTCCAAGGAACCCAAGCGCAGGCGCCGAAAACCCGGAACCGCCAGAACTTCCCGGCACGCATCCTCCAAGGACACGTTCCCAGGCAAATCCCGCCCGTAAGCTCCCAGATGGATCCCCGTGAGGACAATCTCCCGAAAGCCTGCTTCCGCCAACTTTTCCGCCTCCCGGCGAATATAGGCAGGCTTCCGGGACTTCACCGGCCCCCGGGCATAGGGAATGATGCAGTAGGAGCAAAAATTCTGGCATCCGTCCTGTATCTTCAGAAACGCCCGGGTGCGGGCGGGAGTTCCAAAGAGGGGAATCTCCTCGAACTCCCCTTCCCCCATGACATCGGAAACACCGTCCAGCAATCCATCCTCTCTGGCTGCCTGCTCCACATAGTCCACGATCCTGCCCCGATCCTTCGTCCCAAGGACAATGCGGACGCCCTCGATGCCCTTGACCTCCTCCGGGGACACCTGGGCATAGCATCCCGTCACGGCGAGGATAGCGGCTTTATTCTGCCGCTTCGCCCTGCGAATCATCTGCCGGGACTTGCTGTCCCCGAGGCTGGTGACAGCGCAGGTATTGATGACGTAGACATCCGCTTTCTCCCCAAAGGGAACCACCCGATAGCCCCTCTGCTTGAACAATCCCTCCATGGTCTCCGTCTCGAACTGATTGACCTTGCAGCCCAAGGTCGCCAATGCAACGGTCGGCATCTATCCCAAATCCCCTTTTTCATACTGGGCCATGACCAAGGCCGCCACCGCAGCCGTTTCCGCTCGCAGGATACGCGCCCCCAAGGTAACGCTGGTACCGCCTGCCGCCTCGATGGTCTCCGCCTCCTCCGGTGTAAATCCGCCCTCCGGGCCGATGAGCAGTGTCAAGCGGCTTTCCTTCAGATTCCCGAGGTATTCCCTGACGGATCTCCCCGTCTCGTTCTCGTAGCAAAAAAGCAATTTTCCCTCTCGGCGATCGGCAAGAAAGGAGGAAAGATCCTCTATCGATTCCACCTCCATGAGTGACCTGCGACCGCACTGCTTCGCCGCCTCGTCGGCAATCCTCTGCCACCGCATCCGGCGATCCTCCCGCTTCTTTTCGTCATAATGCACCACGCAGTTCCGGCTCCCGATGGGAATGAGTGTCGCCGCGCCCAGTTCCACGGCCTTCTGCACCACGAAATCCATCTTGTCCGACTTCAGCAGACACTGAGCAAGAGCGATCTTCAGAGGAGATTCCGGCGGAAGATCCAGCCATTCCTTCCTGCGCAGAATCACAGCCTCTGCCGAAAAGGCCGTCATCTCCATGCGAGCCGCCCGGTTCACGTCATCCACCACCACCACCTCGTCCCCGGTCTTGGCCCGCAGGACGTGCATGAGGTGATGGGCATCCCTTCCCGTGATCTCGACAATATCCTCCAGTATACCCCTGTAAAAAAGCCGTCTCATGGCTTCTTCCCCGAGCGGATGACCAGAATCGCCCATCCGCTGTCCTCCACCACTTTTTCCACGGTGAATCCATGGGCCAGGGCTCCCTCTGTCACATCAGGCACGCGCTCGGCGATGATGCCGCCCGCCACCAGTGTCCCGTCGGGCTCCAGATGTTCCTCCAGCTCGTCGAAGAGTTTCAGGATGATGTCCGCGATGATGTTTGCCACGATGATATGGGCTTTTCCCCGAAAGGACTTCAAAATATCGCTGCGGCCCACGGAAACCACGTCCTCCACATGGTTTTGCAGGACATTCTCCCCGGCAATCCTCACCGCCGTCGGATCGTTGTCCATGGCGACGACCTCCGTTGCCCCCAGCTTTGCCGCAGTGATGGCAAGAACCCCCGAGCCGGTCCCCACATCAAAGACCCGCATCCCGCCTTTCACGAGTTCTTCCAGTTCCCGTATGCAAAGAGCCGTCGTGGGATGCTGCCCCGTGCCGAAGGCGGCGCCGGGATCGATCTCCACGAGGATGTCGTCGGGACCCGCTTCATAGTCCTCCCAGGAGGGTTTGATGACGATGAGGTTCCCCACCTTCTCCGGGTGAAAATACTGCTTCCAGCTTTCCGACCAGTCCTCGTCCCGCACCTCGTTCCATGAAATGGCACAGGGGCCACCGGCAACGCCGGTCTCTGCCATAGCCTTCACCCGTTCTTCGAAGGTGCGAAGTCTGCCGTCCAATTCCTCGTCCACGGGAAGATATGCCTTCACCGTGACGACCTCCGTCTGCTCTGCCCTGGGGATGTCCGTGTAGTCCCACAGCCCGGAATCAATATAGCTGTTGAGCAGTTCCGGATCCTCGATGACCACGCCGGAAGCGCCCAACTCGTGAAAAATCTCCGCCACCAGTTCCATTGCCTCGTGGGACGTGCGAATGCTGACCTCGGCCCAGTTCAAGAAACATCTCCCCCATTCCCCCAAGAAGTACATCTTCCCACATAACGCAATATTTTCGGTAATCGTATAACGAGTCGAAACGTGTACCCTGCAGGTATATGCTCACCGTCTGCTTCGAAGATGTTACACCCCCGCCTGCAGAGGTGCGCCTGCCGCCTCGTCATCATCTATGTCGGCATGGATGTCCATGCTACGAATTACACCCTTGGTTGTGCATGGCGAACGAAAAAGTTTTCAGTCTAAGTCCGATGCCTTGCCTTTGTATTGAGGCGCTCGTTTCTCCAAGAAGGAATTGATGCCCTCCTTATAATCCTCCCCGGCAAAAACCTTGGCTCGATAAGCGTTGATCCGCTCGAAGTTCTCCGCACTGATAACCGTGGATGCGCGGGAGAGGATGCGGAATTGCCTCTTGATGGCGCTGATAGACAACACGCTGTTGCGCCGAAGCGGCGCGAGGAAATGCTCCTCCAGAATGTTCTCCAGTTCCCCCTCTTCGGTTACCCGGTTGATGAGTCCCACGTTCAGAGCATCCTCTGCAGTTATGGGCGTACCCAAAAAGAACATCTCTCGTGCCTTGTTCATGCCCAGTTGATTGATGAAGTGCAGGATGCCGGAGGCATTGTATGGAATGCCGATCTTTGCCGGAGTTATGGCAAAGGTGGCATTCTTGGAGCTGACAATCATATCGCAGGACAGACAAAGGTCACAGGCACCGCCCCATACGGTGCCGTTCACGCAGGCAATGACAGGGATGGGAGTATCCTGCACCTTTCGCAAAAGCTGCTCCATAGGGACACTGAACGCAAGAGGGTCGCTGCCGTCCTGCGGCAGCTCATGGATATCGTGCCCGGCGCTCCATACACCTCGTTTGGTCTGCGCTTTCAGCACAATGCCTACGCACTCGTCATCATACCCCTTTTTCAATGCCGCCGTCAGTTCCTTACACATTTTTTCGCTCAGGCAATTAAAATGGTCGGCATTCTGCATCTCGACATAGCAGATGCTGTCTTTTACAACAGCATGCGTCAACATTATGAGTCCCTCCCCCAAAACATCAGCAACTCAGACATATCCATCCAACATCTATTCATGTTCGACATATGCAAATATCCGCATCAAGATCTCTATCAATTTTTGCAAAAAGGAACTTCACCGCACAACCACGGAAACCCCATCCGGTATCACGGAAATCGTGGCCTTTTCTCCCTTGAGTTCAAAGGCTCGTTTCAAGGCTTCCTTGAAATTCGGGGCATGTTCCAAGTGCATGCCCCGAATCATGTCCGGGTCGCACATATCCGATACCAGGATCACCGTGAACTTATCGAGGATTCTCGCCAGAATCTGCGCCTCCCACTGGTCAGGGCTCGTCTCGTTGCGCGGAACAGCGGCAAAACGATCCAAGAGCGCCCGGGGAGTGGGGGCTTCTGTGAGCATGCGGCAGAAAGATTCCCCGCCATGCCCGTCGTCGCAAGCAGCCACCATGATGATCACGCCGCCCTCCTTGCAGTTCGCCTCAGCTGCCGTCATTCCCTTGACGGCCTGATAAACGTTCTGATCCAACGGGTAACCACCATTCGTCGAGACCACAATATCCGTGGGGTTCTTCCCAACCCGCGCTCTCTCGCCGACAAAGGCGCACCCCGCTTCATGGGCCTTCACGGAATCCCCCGCAAATGCCGCGATCACTTCCTTCTCGGCGTTGATGACCACATTCAGAATGAAGGCCAGCTTTGCCTGCCGTGCGGCAAACAGCATATCCCTGTGGATGGGATTGCCCTCCAGTACGCCCGTGCGCGCATGGGAACTGGCGATGAATTCGCTGCAATGGTTTGCCATGACCGTCGTGCCGGAGGCAATGCCCGGCAGGATTGCCTTGCGTCCTCCGGAAAAACCCGCGAAGAAATGTGGCTCGATAAAGCCTTCCGCAATGAGCAGATCCGTATCTATGGCAACCTTATTTAAAAGCAACTTTCCTCCGGAAGGAAGCGTCCCAAGATCCGCCATCTCATCCTCAAAAGCACGATGAACGACGATGCGCTCCTCGGCAACAATCTTTTCCCCATAGCGATCGACCAATTCCTCATGGGTGGTCGGACGATGGAAACCCGTGGCGATAAGAATGGTAATATCTATCCCGGGATTCGCCCCGCGGATATGCCGCAGCAGGATCGGCATGGTTACACGGCTGGGAACGGGACGGGTGTGGTCGCTGGATATGATGACCATGCGCTTCTTTCCCGCAACAAGCTCTTCCAGGCTCGGACTGCCGATGGGAGCTGACAATGCCTTCTCCACGATCTCTTCCTGACTGTCTCCCATGGTTTCTTTCTGTCCGGCCGGTGCCAGTGCGCAGACAAAATTTTCGTCCGGTATTTCGATGGAAAGATGGGTCTTATGATAGGGAATGTTCATTTTCATGCAAATCAGCCTCCTATCTCTTGCGTCATCACGTATCCCGTGGACATAAGGAAAATGACTCGTTGGTTCCTTCTCGAACCGCTCGCCCCGCAAAAACCTTCTTTGAAAAATGCCCTGACAATCACTCCAAGGATATGATCTTGTTTTTCAGGACATAGACCAAAGCCTGGGTTCGATCGTTGACATTCAGTTTTCGAAAGATGTTCGTGAGATGGTTCTTGACGGTTTTCTCGCTGACACAGAGCGCCTTCGCGATATCCTGATTGCTGAAGCCCTTGGCAATACAGGCCAGAACATCCATCTCCCGGGAGGTCAGCCGCTCCGAGCGGCTCTCCTTCCACATTTCCCTCGCCTTCTCGTTTACGTCGTCCGTCTCGCTGATCTCCCCGAAAAGCCGCTCCGCGAGCTTGGGATAGACAAAAGCATTTCCCTCGTTCACCACATGGATGGCGCGAATCAGCACCGAGGGCTCCACATCCTTCAGAAGATAGCCCAGTGCGCCGTTCTTCAAAAGCTCCAACACATAATTGTCGCTGTCGTGGATGGTGAGGGCGATGACCTTCGTCTTGCATTTCGCCGCCTGAAGCTGCCGGGCCACTTCAAGGCCGCTGAGCCCCGGCATATTGAGATCCAAAAGCAGGATATCCGGCTGCAACACCAGAGTCCTGGCAAGGGTCTCCTGCCCGTCCTCGGCCTCTCCCACCACTTCCAAGTCATCTTCAAAATTGAGCACTCGCTTGATGCCCTGCCGCAGAAGTGCATGATCATCCGCAATCAATATCTTTATCGCCATATCCATTTGCCCCTTTCCCGTCTCACGCCCCAATCCCTTTCCCATGAAGCTCGACGAAAAGGATCCGTTGTCATCTATTGTTCCAGCACGCGGGCCGTCAAAAAGATCATGATCTCCGACTCCGACTTGCTGTGCCTTACACTTCGAAAGAAAGCCCCCAGGATCGGCAGATCCCCCAAAAAAGGAATCTTGCTCAAGCTGCGGGATTCCTCGCTGCCGATAAGCCCTCCGATCACCATGGTTTCCCCATCCTTCAGCCGCACCGTAGTATCGGCGGAGCGACGCTGAAAGCGATATGCCTTCATCTCCTCCACATAGAGGGGAGAACTGACCTCCGTGTGAACCTCTGCCGTAATGTAGCCATCATCGTTCACCCGGGGAGTATAGCGCAGAATGATACCCGCATCCCTGTACTCAACAGAGGTCGTAGTGGTGGAGTTCGTGGTGGAAACCGTAGGAACCGGAACGGATCCTCCGATGTTGATGACCGCCTGCCGCCCCTGAAGGGTGGTAATGTTGGGTCGCGCCAGGATCTCCGCCTTGCCGTCGGTGACGAGGGCCTGGATCTTCGCCTCATAGTAGAACTCATAAGGCTGTCCCTCCGGCCCATGCCCGAACTGCACAATCCCCGGCACGGAACCCCCCTCCCAATGGCGATCCACCTCAAGACGAGGAACACTCTCCCTCACATTCACGGATGTTCCCGCAGCATCCGTCGCAGAATAGCTGTAGGAATCGTAAACCGTCCTGGCATCCGGATACTGAGGAACCGCAGACCACTGCCATTCCACTCCCAACTTTTTCGAGGCATCCTTCTGAATGGCAATGACCTTTGCCTCCAGGGATACCTGCTTGGCGGGCACATCCAGTTTCTTCAGCAAATCTCCGGCCGCCATGGCCTCTGCCGGAGTTCCGTAGAGGATGAGGGTATTCGTCGCCCGATCCGCAAAAACCCGACTCCGATCCCCCGCAACCTTGGGACTTGTGCTTGCAGATCCCTCGGTTTGGTATTTATCGTATTTATTATTCTGCGCAGAATCATTTTCTCCTGCAAGCCCCAAGGATAAATTCAACGCATCTCTCAGTTCCTCGGGATTTCCGTAACGCACAGAAAAGGAATGGATGCCCCGCATGCCCCCCTGCCGGTTCACTGCCGTCACAATGAAGGTGCCTCCCAAATCCTGCAGGGCGAAATTTCTCGCCCCCGAAACAAAGCGCAGAACCTCTTCCGGCTCCACATCCCGAAGATTCAGGGTAACCGTTCCCTGGACGGAATCGTCCAGCACCAGATTGAAATGCCCCATCCGCGCCACGGACATGAGCACGGAACGCACATCTCCGTCCGTCACCTGAAGGGAAAGCGGGGCTGCCTCCGCCGTCGGCCATGCTCCATCCACGGACAACATCGCCAACATCCCCAGAGCAATCGTCTTCTCCCGCAGGGCTTGCCTGCCCCCAAAAAACATTCCCGTCACCTCCAGATCCCCAAAGATAATATCAAAATCCGGGCAGCCGGAGTTCGCCGCTCCCGTCCCCATCGGAAAAGCTCAGAAAATCCTCCCCGATGGCGGTCACCACCCGATCGCCAAAAGTCTCTCCCACGGCCACCGTCCTGGTCTCCGCTCCGTCGCTCACAATGGCCAGCCTTTCTTTCTCACCGGAGACGACTCCCTTCAATGTCCATGCAGTATCCTTTTTCCCCTTCCCCTCCTTTTCCTCGATCGGAATCTCAGGTATCATCTCTGCGCCTGTCGAAGCTTGGGATACGGAAGAAACGACGGTTTTCCCCGTGTGTCCCCTTTCCTCGTGGAGAAGGGAAAAGGGATCTTTCAAGGATTGCTCCTTGGCTGCTTCTTCCGCACCCAATATCTTCCAACGGCCTTCCTTTTTTTTCGGCTCCTTGTTTGCCTGCATCGGTGCATCCTTGGCCACGAGGGGGGCCGGAGCCTCCTCTTCGCTCCAGACCAGTCCGAGCATTGCCAGAACCAGAACGGATGCACCCAACAGCCATTTCTTTCGGTCCCTTTCTGCCATGCGCCTTTCCACCCTTGTAAAAACTCCGTCGACAAAAGCCGACGGAGCCATGATATTCTGTTCTTACTTTCCTGCCTTGAGTGCCTGGAGTTTCGGTCCCATGATGCGCTTGTACGCCTCAACGCCCGGCTGATTGAAGGCATCAACGTTTGCCAGCTCGCCCTCGTAGGCCACGGACATGGCCAACATGTAGAGGAGCTCACCGAGATGGTAGGGTGTGAGTTCGGGAAGAGTGAAGCATGCATTGAACCGATGGTTCGATGCCAGGGCATCCGCATTGGACTGCCGGGCAACCTCCAAAGCATCCCCGAGAGTCACTCCGGAGATATCCGCAAGCTTCTGCGCCTCCGGGAACACATTGGGGATGGTGATGTCATTCTCCCACTTCGCGATTTTAATAAACTGAACCACCTTGTCAAGCATGCCCTCCTGATGCTGCTGTGTCTGGGAATGCATGTCCGTGGTGCCCACGGCGACAAGGGGCGTGCGCCCGTAGCAGACTTCCTTTCCGTCCTTGTCATACTGCTTGCCGAGGGACTCCGCCAAGAGCTGGATATACCACTCGGAGACGGACTTGAGATAATCCCCGTAGGGCATCATAACCTCAATGTTGCGGCCGTGCTTCTTCAAAGCGGCAAACTTCAGCGCAGCGTTGAGCATGGCAGGATTCTGCCAGAGATCCTCGTTCTGGCAGGCCTTGTCCATGTCCTTCGCCCCATCCAGGAATGCCTGGATGTCAAAGCCCATGCACGCCGCCAGGGAAAGCCCCACCTCGCAGAAAATCGAGAACCGGCCGCCGACCCCATCGGGAACCGCATAAGTAGACCAGCCCTTCTCCACAGCCAGTTTTTTCAAAAGGGTGGGCTTTTCCTCGTTGGGATCCGTCACCGCCACAACCTCAAGCTCGACGTTCTCATATTTCTGCAAGGCATCGTAGATGACCATGAAATTCGACATGGTATCCAATGTGCCGCCGGACTTCGAGATGACCAGGAGGAGGATCTTTCCCTTGCGCTTTTTGTGGGACACGGAAAAATCTGCCAGTTTCTTAAGATGTTTGATGAGATCGCCGGTACGCCGGGGGTCGATGTTCTGCCCGCTGAAGTAGATTTTCGGGAAGCCGCCCCGCTCCTCATCGGACATCGCATTCCAGAAATCGCCGCAATGCACGTCGAAGAGCACCTTGTTGCCGAGATAAGAACCGCCGATGCCTAAGGACACCACGACATCCACATTGTTTTTCACATGATCCGTCAGCTCCTTCAGGTGGGCCAAGGATTTCGGGGAATTGAGATGGCCCTCTTCCACATAAGGGAGCTGGGAGAACAAGACCTTTTCGGGCTCGCCGTCCTTGGAGAGATGCGCCTTGATGAAGCCCTTCTCCCGCATGACCTTCATTGCCTCGTGAGCCTTCTTCAGATCTTCGCTGTAGGCGTCCAGATCCGCCCGAGTGACCTTGCCCTCACCGAAAAGGTTGTCATAGTCAAAGGAAAATCCGGATTTCAGTGTCAAGCTCATAAAACGATAACCTCCTTAACCAAACCTCGCCAAAAGTCCTGCATCTTTATCGATTATACCACTTTTTTCCTCATCTGTGAAGATTCTTTCGATTCAGATATATAACGTAATTGCTCTTCAACTGCGGATCAAAGCTAGTAGTTCCTCCGTCTTTTCCTCCATGAGTTTCCTGTCGTGGCGGGACTCCACATTCAGTCGGATCTCCGGCTCTGTACTGGACTTGCGCAGATTGAACCGCCAGTCCTCAAACTCCACGGAGATCCCGTCGATCTTGGAAACCTTCCCCTTAGGACCGTAAGTCTCCTCCACCTTCGCCAGAACAGCGTCCGGATCCTTCACCGTGCTGTTCATTTCCCCGCTGGCAGGATAGCGCTCCTGACGATCCGCCATGAGCTGGGACAAGGTCTTTCCTTCTGCCCGGGACATGAGCTCCATCATCAGCAGCCAGGGGATCATGCCGCTGTCGCAGTAGGCGAAATCCCGGAAATAATGGTGGGAACTGAGCTCTCCCCCATAAATCGCGTCCATCTGCCGCATCTTGTCCTTGATGAAGGCGTGGCCGCTCTTGCAGACAACGGCCTTCCCGCCCATCTTCTCCGCAATCTCGATGGTATTCCAAGTCAGGCGCGGATCGTGGATCACCGTCCCGCCCTTTTCCTTCCCGAGGAATGCTTCCGCCAGAAAGCCTACCATGTAATATCCCTCGATGAAACCACCGTTCTCGTCAAAGAGGAAGCATCGGTCAAAGTCTCCATCCCAAGCCACTCCCACATCGGCCTTTGCTTCCCGCACCGCCTGTATGGTCGCGTCGCGGTTCTCCTGTCGCAGGGGATTCGGAACGCCGTTAGGGAAATTGCCGTCCGGCTCATTGTACACCTTGACAATTTCAAAGGGCAGATGCTTCTCCAAGGCATTAAGAATGGGTCCCGCTGCGCCGTTTCCCGTGTTTGCCACCACCTTGAAGGGTTTGAGCTTCTTCACGTCCACATAGGACAGGATATGCTCCGTGTACTCCTCCAACACATCCAGCCTGCGGCATGTTCCCGCAGATTCCGTCGGCGTGAAAACCTCCGCCAGAACCGCGTTCTTTATCTCGTTCAACCCGTTGTCCTCGGAGATGGGGCGAGCGCCGCGCCGCACGAACTTCATCCCGTTGTATTCCTTGGGATTGTGGCTGGCCGTCACCATGATGCCGCCGTCCAAATCATGGCGCACCGTCGTATAGTAAATCATCTCCGTGCCGCACTGGCCGATGTCCAACACGTTGCACCCTGCCTCCGTCAGTCCCCTGACGAGGGCCTCCTGCAAAGAAGGCCCCGACAGGCGGATGTCATGCCCCACCGCCATCTGCTTCATGCCGAAAAGGCCGGGCACCACCCGGCCTACCCGATAAGCCAGTTCCTCGTTCAGATCTGCGGGGTAGATCCCCCGAATGTCGTAAGGTCCAAAACTTTTCGTGCTGATTCCCATAAAATCCTCCCCGCTCGCTGCACCCAACTTCCATACTCGCGAGCACTGAAATTTTCATCTTGCAACAAATCGCCCGCGGTATATGCAATTCGAGATAAAATCCGGATTTCCTTTTGCTTCCTTCACGAAAAATCGGCACAGCCGGAAAATTTCCGACCATGCCGATACAATCGTATAGCTTCGAAACCGCTCGAAAAATCCTATCTCTTGACCGTCCCTTATGCCAACAAGGGCTTGCATGCCTCCGCAAGCTTATCTTTCGCCGCCTGAGCCTCGGCCAGATCCTTGCCAAGAGTAGTGAAATAGGTCTTGATCTTAGGCTCGGTACCAGAGGGACGGATCACCACGGTGGAACCATCATCCAGGGAGTAGATCAGGACATTCGCCTTGGGCAGCCCCGTCTCCTCGGGTTTATTGTAGTCAAGCGCCTTGACCACCTTCTTGCCGGCAAACTCCGTCGGAGGCTCTTTCCTGAGCTTCTCCATGATGCCCGCCATCTTGTCCATGCCGGAGAGGCCGGGGAACTCAAAGGAATCCACTTTGTTGAGATACCTGCCGTACTGCTGGTAGATCTCCTCCAGACGCTTCTTGATGGAGGAGCCGATGGAACGGTAATAAGCCGCCATCTCGCAGATGAGCATGGAGGCGATGACCGCATCCTTGTCGCGGACATAGGGACCCGCCAAGTATCCGTAGCTCTCCTCAAAGCCGAAGATGAAACGCTCCTCTTCTCCCTTTTCCTCAAGCTGCAGGATCTGGTCGCCGATCCACTTGAAGCCCGTCAGCACCTGGCGAAGCTCTACGCCGTAATGCTCCGCCACCTTCACGGCAAGAGGCGTGGAGACGATGGACATCACCGCGATGGGATCCTTGGGCATGGTGCCCTTCTCCTTGCGGCCCTGACAGATGTAATCCAACAGGAGAACGCCCATCTCGTTGCCGGATACCAATTCATAGGATCCATCGGGACACTTCATGGCAATGCCCACGCGGTCTGCATCCGGATCCGTGGCCAGCATGAGATCCGCCTGGGTCTCCTTGGCAAGCTCCAACCCTTTTTCAAGGGCAGCGCGAATCTCCGGGTTCGGATAGGAGCAGGTGGTGAAATACCCGTTGGGATACGCCTGTTCCGGGACAATGGTGATATCCGTGATGCCGATGTCCTTGAGAACCCGGGTCACCGGCACCAAGCCCGTACCGTTGAGAGGGGAATAGACCAGCTTGAGTCCCGCCGTCTTGCAGAGGCCGGGACGAACCTGGCGCTTCTCAATGGCCTCGTAGAAAGCATCCTTGCAATCGTTTCCCACGAACTTGATGAGGCCCTTCTCCACGCCCTCCGCAAAGCTCATGTACTTCGCCCCGGTGAGGACATCCGTCTTCTGGATGGCATCGTAAACCACTGCGGCGGCATCGTCCGTCATCTGGCAGCCGTCCGGGCCGTAGGCCTTGTAGCCGTTGTATTTCGCGGGGTTGTGGGACGCAGTCACCATGATGCCCGCGTTGCACTTGTAATACCGCGTGGCAAAGGAAAGGGCCGGAACGGGCATGAGCTCATCGTAGATGCGCACGTGGATGCCGTTTGCCGCAAGGACTCCCGCAGCGTCCCGGGCGAAGTTCCATCCCTTCAGGCGGCTATCGTAGCTGATGGCCACTGTCTGCGTGCCGCCCTGGGTCTTCACCCAGTCCGCAACGCCCTGGGTCGCCTGGCGAACCACCCAGATATTCATGCGGTTCGTGCCCGCCCCCAGGGTACCGCGCAACCCGGCCGTGCCGAACTTCAGGGCGACGGCGAACCGATCCTTGATGGCCTCGTCATCCCCCTCAATGTCCAGCAATTCCTTGTTGAGGTCAAAATCCTCCAAGTCAGCCTCACGCCAGCGCTTGTAGTCCTCTTGATACATGTAGTCCCCACCCTTTCTCTCATTTGCTTCTCATACGCGGAAAACTCAACCGCCCATCGTCAAAGGGGGCTTCAGGCTGCCTTATCCTCCTTTGCCTTCTTGTCCTCCTTGGGAGCAGGCTTTGCACTCTTCACCACAGAATCGGGCACCTTGATCTCCGACACCTGATTGTACTGGCTACCCGTCGTCTGAATGGTCAGCTTGGCGTCGGACAGGAACATGGCGATCAAGCCCTTGGTCTTGTTGTCCAACTTTGCATTGCCCATGACGGATGTGACGAGATTCCCCAAGGGCTTGGACAGATCCGTCCTGGCAGCCACCACCTGATTGGTTGCCTTGTCCACCGTCACCTCGTATTCCAGATCTCCCATGCCGGCAAGGGAGTCAATGAGCACGTCGAGATCCACATCATCCTTTGCGCCGGGCTTGACCTGTGTCTTGGCGTACTTGCCCACGGCAGCCCAGAATTTCGCGCCGTCCACCGTGACCAGGAAAACCTGCTGCTTGCCGTCATCCTTGCCGAAGCGGACAGCTTCCCCGCAATCCTTCAATTCCTGGGCAAGCGCCTGATAATTGGGATCCTCCTTCTCCTTCTCTACTTTCTTTGCTCCCTCCTCCTTGGAATACACTTCTTTGTACCACTGTTTCTTGTCGTCCTTGTAGTACAGGACGTAATCCTTCCCTTCCTCCGTCGTGTAGAAGTCATACGTCGTGATGGACGGTTTCTCCGCATCTCCCAGGCTCATCTTGAAGCTGCCCTGGGTCGCCACCGCGGGCTTCGCCACGAAGTTCATCGTGAGATTCCCCTTGACATCCGCAATCATCGTCTTCCCGACGAATTCAAGGATCACGTTGCCGCTCTTCACCTGCTCCATGGCCGCATAGGCCGCCTCCAGTTGCGCCTTTGCCGCAGGATCCGACGCCGCCGCCTGGCTGACCGACGGACTCAACAGGAACATCGCCGCCAACACCGACAAGAAGCAGGTTCTCATCACGAAAAACACATTTTTCATCACCGTCATCTCTCCCATCCTTCTTAACAATCATGGACAGGCTCCCTGGGGAGCCTGTCCATCCTCTTATTCCCGCGAGCCTAAACTTCGTCTCGCAACAAACCGCCTGCGGAAAGACCTCAACCTTCCGCCGTCGTGGCCACTCCTTTCAGCTCCGCAGCCCGGTCGTCGAAGCGCTTCATGATCTCCGCATGGGTATCCTTCGTGATCTGGGGCACATCCTTGGCGCCGAAGTAATCCTTAAAGGTCGCCCCCGCTTGCTCAAATCCCTTCTCCACAGCGGAACGCATCTGCTCCAGCTTCTCGGGATCCCCGCCTGCAAGAGCCGTCGCCAATCCGAAGATACGATCAGACACGGCACTCACGGACCAGTCGCCGCCCTCGCTGATGGCAGCCTCAGCCTCTTCGGGAGTCGTCGCCACCTCGGGCATGGCGAAGCGGGACGTGTCAATCTCCACACCGCCGAAATTCAGCTTGCCGACACCGTTGTCCAGATAGTCCTGCAACTTCTCGTTATTGGCCGACATCAGATCGATCATGAACTGAAGGGACTTCTGCTCCACGTCCTGCTGCAAGGCCTGGATCTCGTCCGCCGAAAGGCCCTTGGCCTTCTCCGACTTCGCGGACTGCTCCGACTCGCTGGCCTGCTTTGCCGCATCGGAAATATTCAGCGAGTACGCCTCCCCCGCCGTATCCTTCTCCGCATCCTGGGATGCCGCAGCATTCGCCGTCTGCGTCACATCCGCCGTCTTCTTCGCCGATCCAGCCTGATACGCATTCATCATAGCGTTGGACTGGGCGGTTGAAATCGTTCCTACATCCATGTTCATCTTCCTCCTTCATCCTGCGCACATCAAAACACCGGATCCCCCTCTATGAATCACCAAAAAGAGGGACTCCTTCTTCCTATATTATCGTTGATTTAATGGAAAAAGTAAAGGAAAATCGTCGGAAAACAGAAAAGATTTTCACGTTCATCCGATCTTCACATCATGGATGACCCGATAGCCCTTCGCTTCGATCTTCGCCCGAAGATCCTCCACGGAAGGAATGTCCCCGCGAATGACGATCTCATAGCTGCCGTCCGGCTGCTTGCAGGTCACAAGGCTGTCGATGGAAAGGCCGTTCTCCATAAAGATGCCGGAGATCTCGTTCACTACCCCCACCTTGTCATCCACCGCCAAGGTGAGCCTCGTCTTCCCATCGTGAAGCCCCATGACATCCACAAAGGTCTTGAAAATGTCCGTCTCCGTAATCATGCCTACCACGGTGCCGACACTGGACACCACGGGAAGCCCTCCCACCTTTTCGTTGTACATAATGAGGGCGGCCTCTTCGATGGTGGCCCCCTCCGGCACCGTGAAGACCTTCTTCTGCATGATCTCCCGGACCTTGATCTTATCCAGAAGAGAACGGATCTCATAACGGGACAGTGTGGTGGCAGGGGACGGGGACACTCTCATGACATCCCGATCGCTGAAAAATCCCACCAGCTTCCCATCCTCCACCACGGGAAGGCGGCGGAAATGATGCTTCTTCATGAGCCCGGCAGCCTCGTCCAGTGTCGCATCCGGTGCCACGGTGATCGGATGCTTCGTCATCCTGTTTGCAACAAACATATTCATATCCTCCTACAGCATTTTTGTTCCCATGCCTTTTGGGAACGGTTCAGAAATAAATGCTCATGCATCTTATTTCTTGCCAGTTCTTTACTTCGTCAAAGAAGAAAAATTTCCTGCATCGCCATAACGCAATGGTTCAAATTCTGCCAACGGCGGAATCCTCCAAAATCCTAAATCATATGGGCCATAAAGCAGAACTCGTCCTCGTCGATGGATAGTTTCAATGTTTCCTCAAAGACACGGGCTGCCCTTTTGAGCACTTTGATCTTTTTCCCGTCAACCTTGGACTTGTCCTCCCGGTACACGAGGGGCGTCTTCATCACCATCCGCTCCAAAGCGCACCCGCAGTGAACGATCAATCGGATGCGGATGGGATTGGAGAAGGTTTTCCCCATCTCCTTCTCCACGATCCGGTCAAAGTCCAGCAGCACGCTCATGATCTTGGCGGGATTCAGGTAGGTGAGGAATTTCTGCAGGGACTCCTCGCAAAGACGCTGCACCACCAAGTTGTTCCTCTCCCTTGGCACAAGGCTGAGCTCGTGGCTGAACACCAGCTCCGTGAGCATCTGCTCCCCCTCTCCGCCGATGAGCTGCTCCAAGGGAATGAAGGGAATATCCACGCGGGGCTTCTTCATGCCAACAGCGCCGATCACTTTGTACTCCTCCATAATGGACTGTATTTTCTCCTCCAGTCTCATAAGTCCCACGGGAATGACCTCGATTCCCCTCCCCGCATGATGGAGGATCTCCTCCACCAAGTTCTTGAGCTTTACCGCCGCTCCCTCTCCCGTAGAGCAGATAGTGACGATGGCCTCCCGTCTTCCCTTCTGGATCTGTCCGTCAAAATCCACCGTTTCGTAACCCTTGAAGGTCCGCAGAGACTCGTAAATGGTATCGAGATCCATCCCTGCCATGTCCGCCTTGCGCATGGCTTCCAGAATCAGCGGCGTGGACACCATGTCCAGGGTTCTGACTTTGATCTTAAGTTGCTCCATGAGCATGGGGCCGAGATTGCAAAGAGAACCCATGTCGGCCAGAATGAGAACGCCCCGGGAGCAATTCGTGTTCCGAAGCAGCACCGTCATCTTTTCGAGGATCTCCCGGGGCTTCACCTCCAGAGGCATGTCCACGGGAATGAGGCTGGTATCGCTGACGCTGAACAGCTTCTGGGCCACTTCCACCATGGATGT
>CAMIWP010000002.1 GCA_946402475.1 uncultured Selenomonadaceae bacterium | reverse complement strand
ACAGAATATGCGGGGAGACTATCTGGATCCGCTGGCCGTCGGCGAAGCGTCCTCCGATGGCGTGGATGCCGCTGGGGACGCAGAGGATGAAGGGAAGGTGCCGGGGAAAAAGTCGTCTCCGGCAGAATGCGAAACTTGCAAGAATCGCAAGTATCAGGACGGGTCTGACGAGATGGTTTCCTTCAAGGCGGCGGGTCATATCGCGCCTGGCAATGCGGCTTCCGTTGTTCTGGGACACGAGCATGAGCATGTGAGCAATGCCTATCGGAAAGCGGAATTAAATAATGGGGAGGTTCAGCGTTGCTCAGTGCGCCTGAAGATGGATGTCTGCCCGGAGTGCGGGCGCAGCTATGTTTCTGGCGGAGTTACCAGCACTCAGATCAAGTACTATCATGAGAGCAATCCCTATCAAAAGGAATTGAAGTCCTCGGATGCGGTCAATAAATACCAGGGGGCGAACGTGGACATTGCTGCATAGGCAATCGATAAAGAAAAACAGGAGCCCGGCGGGCTCCTGTTTTTCTTTATCGTGCGCCCGACGGTGCACGTCTCTCACTGGCAAACGTCCGGAGTCCGCTCTGGTAGCGGGAAAGATGCAGCCAATGGCAAGTGTGTCCGTCGTGAGGCGGAATCTGAAGGGGACGATTTCCCGGCGCAAGAAGGGACTGACGAGAAATGGGACGAAATGAGATTCGCATCTTCCTTCTGTTGCTTTGTCTGTTGGCCCTCATTGCATTTCAACGCTTTCTGTTTCACCCCGCATATCTCGCTCAACCCATCCAGCCGGAAACCGTTCCCATGAAAAAAATCCTGCTGGTGCCTTTGGACGGCCGCCCTCCCTGTCGACAATTCGTCATGGATGTAGGACGCATTGCGAACTATGAGGTCATTGCACCGCCTTCGGAAATCCAGGATTATTACTCTCTCCCCGGAGACACCGTCGCTCTCCGAAAATGGATAGAGGAAAGTATCAATGGCTCTCATGCTTTGATTCTCTCCATTGACCAACTTCTCTGCGGAGGGCTCTTGACTGCAAGGGAAAAGGATGTCTCTTCAGAGGAAGTCGCCTCCATGCTGGCATTCCTCCAAAGGCTTCATGCCGCGCACCCCGAGGTGCCCATCTACGCATTCAGCATCCTGCCCCGCCTCACACCCCAGGACACCATTGACGGATACCATGAGAAGCGCTGGCTTATGGACTACTCCCGCCTTGTGGGAAAGAGAGCCGATGGTCTCCCCGTGGACGAAAACGAAATCCGTGTCTTGGAGGAAAAGATCTCATCGGAAAGCATGAAAAAATACCTCTCCCACTTCCGTAAAAACACAGCCATCAATCGGCAACTTGCCGCACTGGCCAAGGCGGGTGTTTTTGAGCGGCTGATTCTCGGTCAGGACGACGGAGAACGTCACAGCATCCCGAACATGGAAAAAAATGAATTGAGGCGCTATCTTAGAGAAAGAAACATTTCCGAAGAGCGCGTCTTTCTGACGCATGGAGCAGATGAGATTGCCCTGACGTTGCTGGCAGAGATTCGAAACCGAGAAACGGGGTTCCGTCCCCGGGTTTTTCTGAAATACAACGATGAAAAAAGCCGACACAGCATTATGCCCTATATGGCGATCTCCACGGAAGACACTGCCGAGGAAAAGCTTCGCATGCTGAACGCCATTCCCGCATCCTCTCCGGAAGAAGCGGATTTCACCCTCTTTCTCTCCACCAATGACAGCGACGAAGACACACTGGGAAGCCGAAAGGATTCCCTCCGTTATTTGAAACAGCAACAAGGATATCCCATCGCCCTCGTGGATCTCAGCAAGCATTTTCAAAAATCGGAAACCCTGATGCCTCTCCTCATCGAAGAAGACTATCCCGTAAATTCCCTGATCGCCTACGCCGGCTGGAATACAACAAGCAATTCCATCGGAACCGCTCTAGCGCAAGCCTGTATTTTCACGGGGCAGAAAAGCGTCCTCCGATCCCGCGAAGATGCTCTCCGGCTCTATGCCGCCAATCTTTCCTTTCTGCAGAATCGCATTCTGGAGGACATCTTCTACCTGAAGGATGTCATTGACCTCGTGAACACATCTCTTATCAAGGAAGGTTACATCAATACCGCTGATCTCGACCTGGAGCACAATGCCCGTTGGGCAAATGCCATGCTCCAGCATGCTATGCAGGAGCGTATCGCTTCCTACACGGGAACAAAAGCCTTCCGTCAGCCCATCTCCATATCCACTCCCAAAGGCCCCGCTTGCATCAGGGTTTGCCATTTGTCCGCCGATATGAGCTATCCTTGGCCTCGGACCTTCGAGATATATCTGGAAAGCCGCATCCAGTTGGAGGAACTGTACCCCGTCCCGCAAGCGGGATGGTTTGCGCCCCCGTGAAAGAACCTCGCGGAAGAACAAATCTGCAGAAAAAACAGCCCTTGATTCTCAAGGGCTGTAAGACATTATGCGATTTGGGTCAGATTTTGAACTCCACAATGGCATTCTGGAGATCCTGAGCCTGTTCTGCGAGTTTGCGGCTTGCATCGGCAATCTCATGCATGGATGCCGTCTGCTCCTCGGTAGCCGCCGAAACCGTCTGGGCCTCGTCCGCCACCTTGCGGCTCATATCGTTGATCTTTGTGACGGCCTCCTTGATGCGTTCGGTGCCCGTCGTCAGATCCTGCACCACATTCTCCATGGAGCGGGAACTGGAGGCCACCTCGTCCACCATGGAAGAAATCTGACGGAAGGACTCGCCGGCGCCGTCCACAGCTTTTGTGCCGTCCGTCACCTGATTCACGCCGTCGTGCATGGCGGCAACCGCATTTTCCGTATCCTGCTGGATGGCGACAATGAGCTGGGAGATCTCCCCTGCCGCTTCCCTGGACTGCTCGGCCAGTTTCCTGACCTCATCGGCAACCACGGCAAACCCGCGGCCGTGCTCACCGGCACGGGCCGCTTCAATGGCTGCGTTCAGCGCCAAGAGATTCGTCTGCTCGGAAATGGCCGAGATGGTATCCACGATGGTTCCGATCTTCTGGGACTGATCCCCGAGATTCCCAATGACCGTGGACATGGCCTGAACGGTATCGTTGATCTTGCTCATGCCCTCCACCGCATTGTCCACACTGGCCTTGCCCTGATTGGCCGCCATGCTGGTGGACTTGATCTTCTCGCTGGACTCGCCGATGGTGACCTTGAAGTTATCCATGTGATTGGCCAAATTCTGGGTGTTCTCGTTGGCCAGCTCCACATCGGTGAACTGCTCGCTGCAGGATCCCGCCACGTTGACCACGGACTCGGCAATGGACTGGCTCACCTGGGCGGATTGTTCCGCCGTGGAAGTAAGCTCCTGGGATGCCGCCGCCACATACTCTGCCGCCTGGATGATGCGCTGCATGAGCTCGCGGATCTTGTTGTGCATCTCGCTCATTGCCTTGCTCATGACCCCGAGCTCATCCGGCCGTGCGGAGAGCTCTCTCATGACGGCTTCTGCCGAGGAATCGATTCTCAGATCTCCCGTGCCCATGACACGCATGCGCTCCGTGACCATCTGGATGGGACCGGCAATGCTGTTGCCCACGTAAATGGCGAAGAAGATGAAAATGACCTGAAGAACCACGAGAGTGATGATGGACTTGATGAGGCTGCTGTGAAGCTGGCTGCTGAGCAGCGCCTCGCGCTCCGCCACCATGCCGTCGATCTCATCGATCCAGACGCCCGTGCCGAGAACCCAGCGATAGGGCTTGAAGGTCGTCGTATAGTTCCGCTTCGGCAGGGGTGTGGTCTCATTGGGTTTCGCAAACATCAGATCCGTAAAACCGCCGCCCGGCTTCATGCCGTTCTCGATCATTTCCTTGATGAACTGCTTTCCCGTGGGATCCGTCAGTCCGATGCGGGACTTGCCCTCGCTGTCCCGACCCAGGAGAACCACGTTGACACCGTCCTCCGTGTCCACCCAGAAATAGCCCTTGCCATCATCGTAGCGAAGGTCGCGGACGATGTCCGCCGCCTGCTTCTTTGCCTGATCCTCCGTCAACTGACCCGCCTGCTGCTTCTTGTAGACCTCCTCGATGGCGCTCACCGCTACCTCGGTTTCGGCACGCAACCTGTCTTCTACGCTGCGCTCCAGATCCGCGCGGTAATTCGCCAGTTGCGTTTCGTTGTCGCTGATGGAATTATGGATGAAAAACCCGCCGATACATAACATGGTCACGACCGATACGCCTACGATGACGCAGATCAGCCGTGTCTTCATTGAACTGAACATGTCGCTCCCCCCACGAAAAAATTTAGATTGGATTGGTCATGAATAAATCATTTTCCAGTGAATTCTACAAGAAGCGCACATTTTCCTCCTTTTCGGTTCTTTTTTTTCTGACGACCTTCCAGCCATACCGTCGGAGTGCTTTGGTTGGTGCAATTTCCTTGCCGGGATGCAAGAAATTTTTTCGGAGCGGTTGAAACCGTCAGAAAAGCATGATATACTTAACCAGTATGCGGACGGTCCTCTGGATCGAGCCATGATGCTTGCCATGAACGTCTGAAGAAGGAGGATATACGGATGAATATCATTGAGGCACTGGAGAAGGAGCAGCTTCGCTCTGACATTCCCGATTTTGGGCCCGGCGATACGCTGCGTGTCCACGCGAAGATCGTTGAGGGCACCCGCGAGCGCATTCAGGTGTTTGAAGGTGTGGTCATCGGTCGTCAGGGTACGGGCGTGAGGGAGACTTTTACGGTTCGTCGCATTTCCTATGGTACGGGTGTGGAGCGTACCTTCCCGGTACATTCTCCGCGCATTGACAAGATCGAGGTCATGCGCCGCGGTATTGTTCGCCGTGCGAAGCTCTATTACCTGCGCAAGCTCACGGGTAAGGCAGCTCGTATCAGGGAGAAGCGCTGATTCAGCGTACAGTAGGGACTGCGGCTGCAGTCCCTATTTTTGGTATTTTGGAACTGTGTAGTAATATTCACTTCATTCTGCGTATATTGCACGGTTATTTTCGCATAGTTCCTTCCGGGAGGAGAGGCATGAGCTCATTAGGGGAGGAGGCCAAGGATTGGTTGATATCCATCCTGGTGGCCGTTGTTCTCGCATTTTTTATTCGTCACTTCATTGTGGAGCTGTACATTGTGGATGGGCCGTCCATGCGGCCAACCTTGCAGTCGGGAGAGCGGCTTGTGGTCAACAAGTTCATCTATCGCTTCCGCTCCCCGGAGAAGGGGGAAGTCCTCGTGTTCCGGTATCCCCGGGATCCTAGCCGCGATTTCATCAAGAGGGTCATCGCGGTGCCAGGGGATTCCATCGAGATCAAGGAAGGGCGTGTATATGTCAACGATCAGCTTCTGAATGAACCATACATCCTTGAGAAGACCCGCAGCGAGTATCCCAAGGCGACAGTGCCCCAGGGCACGGTCTTCGTCATGGGGGATAACCGCAACAATTCCGAGGACAGCCGTTTTGTGGATGTGGGCTTTGTCCCCTACGATCTTATCAAGGGAAAGGCGGTTCTCGTCTTTTGGCCTGTCGGAGAATTCAAAAGTCTGGAGTAGAAGGGATTTTTGGAAGGAGATTTTTCTCCAGTGTCGAACTTAAGTCAATGTTGGGAGTGATTTCATGACGGCGGAACAGTTTAAGCGGGAGGCCCGGCAGAAGGGCATGTCGGAGAATGCCATCGAGTGCCAGATGAAATTGCAGGAGAAGCTGCGGGCGGAGGGACTGCCTCCGATCTCCTATGAGGACATACTTGCCGCGCAGAGCCAGCGTTCCTGCATCCATGTATTTGAGCAGCACCGGCCGGATTTTGCATGACCGGCAGAAGAATCGAATATGGGAAAGCTCTTTGAGGCGGGGTGGGATTCCCCACCGGCGGTACAGCCCGCAAGCCATTTTCGTGGCATGACCCGGTGAGATTCCGGGGCCGACAGTGAAAGTCTGGATGAGAAAAGAGTGTTGCGCGTTTTTGTTTGCGTGCATTCACGGCCGATTGAGCATTGCTTGATCGGCCTTTTTGCGGTGAGGTGAAACTGAGTGCAAGATGAGGATTACATGGGAATCGCACTGGAGCTTGCGAAAAACGCTCTGGGACGCACCTCCCCGAACCCCCTGGTGGGGGCCGTTGTCGTGAGGGATGGGCGGATCGTGGCATCCGGATGGCATCGGAAAGCCGGAACGCCCCACGCGGAGATCCACGCTTTGCGCATGGCAGGGGAGCTCGCCGAGGATGCGACCCTCTACGTAACCTTGGAACCCTGCGCCCATTACGGGCGCACGGGACCCTGCGCGAAGGCGGTGATCGAGGCGGGGATCCGCCGTGTGGTCATTGCCATGGGGGATCCGAATCCCCTGGTGGCGGGGAAGGGAATCGCCATGCTGAGGGAGGCGGGACTGGATGTGTCCTGCGGTATTTTGGAAGCGGAGGCCCGAAAGCTCAATGAGGTGTTCCTGAAGTGGATTTCCACGGGGCTTCCCTTTGTCACCATGAAGACCGCCATGAGCCTTGACGGGAAAATTGCCACGGTGACAGGGAAATCCCAATGGATCACGAACCAGGCATCCCGCAGGAGGGTCCACGAGTGGCGGGATATTCACGATGGAATCCTCGTGGGGATACAGACGGTGCTGGCGGACGATCCGAGCCTGACAACACGGTTGCCGGAAGGCCGGGGAAAAAATCCTGTCCGCATCGTTCTGGACAGCAGGGCAAGAACTCCTTTGAGTGCAAGGCTACTGACGGATGGACAGGCAAAGACCTTCATCGCGGTGACGGCAAAGGCCCCGGAAGCGAATACCCAGAGACTTCGGGAGGCAGGGGCCCAGGTTTTGGTGGCGGGAGACGGAGATCGGGTGGATTTGCGGGAGCTCTTGCGCCAGCTGGGAGAGAGGGAGATCTGCTCCCTTTTCGTGGAGGGCGGATCGGCGGTAAACTTTTCCTTTTTGCAGGCAGGACTGGTGGATCGGGTACATGCCTTTATCGCCCCGAAACTTCTGGGAGGGCGGGAGGCGCTCACGCCCGTGGGGGGAGTCGGCTTTGCCGAGCTTTCCGACGCGGTTGTGCTTGAGGATGTCGAGGTAGAGAATCTGGCGGGAGATGTGCTCATCTCTGGCTGTGTGCGGAAGTGAGGCGATGGCTTGTTTACCGGAATTGTGGAGGAGGTCGGCAAGGTTCTTCGAATCGGGAACGGACAGCTTGTCATAGGAGCCGAAAAGGTGCTGGCGGACGTTCATTTGGGGGATAGCATTTCCGTAAACGGCATCTGCCTGACGGTGACGGATTTTGACGATTCCTGTTTCAAGGCGGATGTCATGCCGGAGACCCTTCGACGGACTTCCTTGGAGGAACTTAGCAGAGGGAGCCCCGTGAATCTGGAGCGAGCCCTTACCTTGTCCGGCCGTCTGGGCGGGCATATCGTCAGCGGCCATATTGACGGGGTGGGGAAGATCCTTTCCTTCCGGGAGGAGAAAAATGCCATTCTCATGAGGGTATCGGCGGATGCAGGGATTCTCCGATACGTGGTGGAAAAGGGCTCCGTCGCACTTGACGGCATCAGCCTTACCGTGGCAGCCGTGTCCGTCACGGACTTTACCGTGTCTCTGATCCCCCATACAAGAGAGGTCACAAACCTGGGACAGAAGCGCCCCGGGAGTCCCATCAACATCGAGACGGACGTGATCGGGAAGTACGTGGAAAAGCTGATGGGGGGCGGGGAGTCCTATTCGAAGAAAGCAGCAGGGCTTACAAGAGAATTTTTGGCAGTGCATGGTTTTTGAGAGGAGTGGGGAAATGTCGGATTTTGCAACTGTGGAACAGGCCATTGAGGATATAAAAAAAGGCAGGATGGTCGTGGTGGTGGACGATGAGGATCGGGAGAACGAAGGGGATCTCATCGTGGCGGCGGAGACGGTGACGCCCGAGGACATCAACTTTATGGCCACCTACGCCAAAGGGCTCATCTGTACGCCCATTGACGGCGCACGCCTCGATGAGCTGGACATCCTGCCCATGGTGCCCAACAATACGGATCACCACGAGACGGCGTTTACCGTCTCCATCGACGCCTTTGATACTGAGACGGGGATCTCGGCTTTTGAGCGCTGCCAGACCATCAAGAAGTTGCTGGATCCCAAGGCGAAGCCTTCCAGCTTTCGCCGCCCCGGTCACGTCTTTCCCCTGCGCTCTGTCGAAGGGGGCGTTCTCCGGCGGGCGGGGCATACGGAAACCACCACGGATCTCGCGCGGTTGGCCGGATTCTATCCCGCAGGGCTCTGCTGCGAGATCATGGACGATGACGGGCATATGATGCGGACGCCGAAGCTGGCGGAGTTTGCCGAAAAACACGGGCTCCACATGATTACTGTGAAGTCTCTCATCGAGTACCGCAAGCGAACGGAAAATTTCGTGAAGCAGGTAGCGGATGTGGACTTTCCGAGCAAGTACGGGCATTTCCGCATCAAGGCATTTGAGAGCAAGCTGGACGGAAAATGCAATCTGGCCATCGTCAAGGGGGAGGTCGAAGGAAAGAAGAATGTCCTGGTGAGGGTGCATTCGGAATGCCTTACGGGAGATGCCTTGGGATCCCTTCGGTGCGACTGCGGAGAGCAACTGGTGGCGGCCATGAAGAAGATCGAGGCCGCAGGGGAAGGGGTTGTTCTCTATATGCGCCAGGAAGGGCGGGGCATCGGCCTTGCCAACAAGATGCGGGCCTATGCCCTGCAGGATGACGGCAAGGATACGGTGGAGGCGAACGTCCTTCTGGGCTTTGCTCCCGATCTCAGGGATTACGGCATTGGGGCGCAGATCCTCTCGCAGCTTGGGCTCACCAGCATCCGCCTTATGACCAACAACCCCGCCAAACGGGCCGGGTTGGAGGGTTACGGACTCAGCATCGTGGAGCGTGTTCCCATCATCATCAAGGCAAACAAGTTCGATAAGAAGTACCTGACCGTCAAAAAGACGAAAATGGGTCACATCTTGGACGAAAAAGAGAAGGAATAAGAAAGTTGGATGGAGGTCAGTCGCATGGCAAATGTATTGGAAGGTTTTATCACAGGCAAGGGGCTGAAATTCGGCATCGTGGTGTCCCGGTTCAATGAGTTCATCACCAGCAAACTCCTGGGGGGTGCCCTGGATGCGCTTCACCGTCATGAGACGAGGGATGAGGACATTGATGTGGCATGGGTTCCCGGTGCCTTTGAGATTCCCGTGACGGCGAAGAGGATGGCGGAGAGCGGGAAGTACGACGCAGTCATCTGCCTCGGGGCGGTGATCCGAGGTTCCACGAGCCATTACGATTATGTGTGCAACGAGGTCTCCAAGGGCACGGCCCAGGTGGGCATGAGCACAGGGGTTCCCACTATCTTTGGCGTGGTGACCACGGAGAACATCGAGCAGGCCATCGAAAGGGCCGGAACAAAGGCCGGAAACAAGGGAACGGACAGCGCCATGGCCGCCATGGAGATGGCAAATCTCATGAAGAAGCTCTGATGGGGGAGGGGCGGAAATGAAAGCAGGTATTATCAGTGATACCCACGGGCATGAAAAACGCTGGGCATTGGCCTATGAGAAATTCTTCAAGGACGCCGACATCATCCTCCATGCAGGGGATGTTCTCTATCACGGCCCCCGCAATCCCATGCTGGAAGACTACAACCCCGCCGGACTGGCAGAGCGCATCAATGCCTCCTCCGTGCCTGTCATCATTGCCAAGGGCAACTGTGATTCCGAGGTAGATGCCATGGTATTGGAGGGACCTGTCCAGACTCCTTACGCCTACGTGATGCTGGAGGGCTTTCGCATTGTCGTCACTCACGGGCACACGGTGGAAAGCGATGAGGAAAAGGATGCCATGGCAAGGCATTTGAAGGCGGATCTTTTCATCAGCGGGCACATCCATACGAATGTGCTGGAGAAACGGGGGGATACGATTTTCCTCAATCCTGGTTCCCCGGCGCTCTCCAAGCGGGAGGACAAGCGCTCCACGGTGGCGATCCTGACGGATGAGAAGATCGAGATCGTGGATATCGATTCCGATGAGGTGCTCATGAGTCTGGGGATCAAGGGATGAGGGATCATCTTGTAAAAGCGGTGGCGGAGGGCGTGCGGGTCTACGCCGCCGTTACGACGGATCTGGTGAATGAGGGGATCGCCCGCCATGACTGCTATCCCGTGGCGGCCGCTGCCTTGGGGCGGACCATGACGGGGGCGCTTCTTTTTGCGGCAAATCTCAAGAACAAAGAGGCCGTCACCCTGAAATTCAGCGGTGACGGCCCATTGGGAACCGTGACGGCAGACGCAACGCCGGAAGGTGCCGTGCGCGGATATGTGGGGAATCCTCATGTGAATCTTCCCCTGAACGAACACGGAAAGCTTGACGTGGGGAGCGCCGTAGGACGAGGGCTCCTTTCCGTGACGCGGTTCACCGGCCTCAAGGAGCCGATCACGGGAAGCTGCGAAATCACGGACGGCGAGATCGCCAACGACCTCACCCGCTATCTCTTCCTGTCGGAGCAGACTCCCTCCAGCGTGGGACTGGGCGTTCTCGTGGGAAGGGATTTCAAGGCGGAGGCGGCCGGGGGCTTTTTCATCCAGCCTCTTCCGGATGCCGCGGAGGAAACCCTTCGGCAACTGGAGGAAAATCTTGGAAAGGTGAGCTCTGTTTCTCACATGGTTCGCGAAGGAATGGACGGGAAGGAGATGATCCGTCAGCTGTTGAAGGGAATCCCCTCGGTGGGATTCCTTGCTGCCGTGGGCCTTTCCTTTCGCTGCCAATGCTCCAGGCGTCGCATAGAGGAGGTGCTCCTGAGCCTCGGCAGACGGGAGTTGGAATCCCTGGCCAAGGATGGGCAGGCAGAAGTATGTTGCCATTTCTGCGGAGAGAAATATCGGTTCTCCGGGGAAGAACTGACGGCCCTGATATTAAGGTCAGCCGAAGATCCAGTGGGCAAAGGGGGCGGCGATGAGAAGGCTGATGATGGTCCGCTCAAGGAAAATCAGGAAGAGCTCGACAAAGTTCACGGGGATCTTTGAGCCAAGGATGAGACCGCCGACCTCGGAGAGATAGATGAGCTGTGTGACGGAGATGACTGCGACGATAAAGCGGGTCATGGGGCTGGTGATGGTGCTGGCGGCAAGTATGGACGGAGTGAACATATCCGTGAACCCCACGATCATGGTCTTGGAGGCGGCAGCGGCCTCCGGTATGCCGAGGAGCTGCAAGAGGGGAAGGAAGGGGGCCCCCAGGGTCTCGAAGATTGTCGTGTTGGCAGCGAGGACGAGGGCGAGGGTGCCGATGCACATGACAACGGGCAGCACGCCGAACCACATGCCGGCCGCATTTTTGAGGCTGCTCTCCAGGAATTGCGCGGCGCCTTTGTGCTCGGCGACACGCTGACGGGCGAGATCAAGACCGTACCGGAAGGAACTGGAATAGCCTTCGGGAAGGGTCTCTCCCATGGCTTTCCCGGGAACGAGATACTCGTCCTTCTTCATGGAGAGGGGAGGGATCCGCGGCAGAAGCAATGCACAGGCCACGCCGATCAGGCAGATGAGCAGATAGTAGACGCCAAAGTAGCTCATGAGCCCCACCTGAGCGAGAACCACGATGCTGAAGGTGATGGAAACAGCAGAGAATGTGGTGGAAATGATGGCGGCCTCCCGCTTGGAGTAATAGCCGTCTTCATATTGGTTCGCGGTCAGCATGACACCCAGTGTCCCGTCACCGATCCATGAGGTGATGCAATCGACAGCGGCGCGTCCCGGTATGGTGAAGAGCGGGCGCATGACCTTGGTGAGAAGCGCCCCGATGAATTCCAGGAGGCCGAAGTCCAGCAACAAGGGGAGGAGAACGCCTGCCAGGAGAAAGATGATGACGAGAATGGAAAGAAGATCGTTCAGCACGAAGCCGCCGGTATCCTTGCCGGTGATCATGTGGATCAGCCCGCTGCTCCCGTCATCCGCATCAATGCCGAGATAGGTGAGCCAGATGAACAGGGCACCGATGATCCGGATGGTCACCCATACGGTGGTGGTAGAAAAGGTGCTTTCCATGATGGGGTAGGTTGTGATGAAGCTGGGATGCCGGAGAGAGGCCAGCCCCAGAAGGGCCGAGAGGGTGACGATGAGAACGCAGAGGAGCGGCAGGAAATCGCCGAGGGCCTGACCGATCAGGTCAGCGATGATCTTCACGACGATGGTCCAGGTTCCGTCATATTGTACGGGAATCATGAAGAGGAAAATCCCGGCGGCAGAGGGCAGGATGAAGCCGGCAAGCGAGCCCTTCTTCTTTGTATGTTCCATGTTATGTTCTCCCTTGGAACGGTTCTCACAAAACAAGCTGCTTAACCGGGTTAAGCAGCTTGTTTTGTGAGATATTACTTTCCGTTCAAATGTCAAATATATAGTTGCAAAAAATCAAGATCAGACAGCCCGCTGAACCTTGCCGGAACGCAGACAACGGGTGCAGACGTTGATGCGCTTCACTTCCCCGTCAACGATCGCACGCACGCGCTGGATGTTCGGCTTCCAGACGCGCTTGGTCTTCAAATGAGAATGGCTGACATTCATGCCGGACTGCTTCGTCTTTGCGCAGACTTCGCAAACACATGCCATGTGTTACACCTCCTTACTTGTAAAAGCAATGCATACATATTACCACATTTGACTTGACTGCGCAAGGGAAAACTGAGTTTATTCCATCACGGGGAAATCGTGGGAAAAACGCCTTGTGCAGTACTCCCGTTTGTGGTATGCTTATGATAAAATATGGGGTTTGTGGGCGGAGCCTGTTCGGGGTGGGCTCTGCCCGTCTATTTTGGGAAGAAGAACGGGAGGAGATGTTTTATGGAAGTTTTGGCTGCGACTGTATTTGTCCTGATGTACGCTGTGATCGTGTCGGAGAAGATCCACCGCACGGTGGCTGCTATGCTGGGAGCCGTGATCATGATGCTGGCAGGCATCATGTCCATTGATACGGCGTTGCACCACGTGGATTTCAATACCTTGGGATTGTTGGTGGGCATGATGTTGTTGGTGGGTGTCACGAGCCATACGGGACTCTTTGACTTTGTTGCCATTTGGGCTGCGAAGAAGGCCCATGCGGAGCCAAAGAAGCTTCTGACCTATCTCGCCATCATCACGGCAGTGTTTTCGGCGTTCCTCGACAATGTGACGACGGTGCTTCTCATGGTGCCCGTGACCTTTAGCATCACCCAGAAGCTTCATCTAAAGCCCATGCCTTTTTTGTTGACACAGATCTTGGCGTCGAACATCGGCGGTACGGCGACCCTGATCGGGGATCCGCCGAACATCATGATCGGCAGTGCGGTGAAGGAACTCACCTTCATGGCCTTTATCGAGAACCTTGCGCCCATTGCCGTCATCAACATGATCATCGTCATCTTCATCATGGAATTCGTCTACAAGAACAGCCTCAAGACCAAGCCGGAACTTCAGGCGGAAGTCATGCGCATGAACGAGCATGAGGCCCTGAAGGATCGCAAACTCCTGCATCGTTCCTTGTTCGTGCTTGGCCTTACGATCCTCGGGTTCTTTACGCATTCCATCACCCATATCGAATCTTCCCTGATGGCTCTTACGGGAGCGTTCCTTCTGCTCCTTCTGGCGGGGGGCAGCCATCATTTGGTGGAGTCGGCCATGAAGTCCGTGGAGTGGGCCACGATTTTCTTCTTCATCGGTCTCTTCATCGCAGTGGGAGGGCTCATCGAAACGGGCATCATCGGTGCATTGGCCCAAAAGGCGGTGGAGCTTACGGGGGGGGATGTGACGATGACCTCCCTTCTGGTGTTGTGGCTCAGCGCCATCGTTTCGTCGGTGTTGGATAACATTCCCTTTGTGGCGACCATGATTCCCCTCATTCAGAACATGGGGGCCATGGGGGTGTCGAATCTCGATCCCGTATGGTGGAGCTTGGCCTTGGGCGCCTGCCTGGGGGGGAACGGCACCTTGGTGGGAGCTTCCGCGAATCTCATCGTTGCGGGGCTTGCCGCAGAGCGTGGCGTACACATCACCTTTGTGAAATACTTCAAAGTGGGGTTCCCCGTCATGTTGCTCACCATTGTCCTCTCCACGGTTTATGTGTACCTGCGTTATCTTCTTTGATGCGTGTTTCTGTCTGATACTGAAGTGAGCTTTCAGCAAAAAAGAGCCGCAAGTCCATAGGATGCCTCGTGCATCGTGGCTTGCGGCTCTTGCATGGGGGCATCTTCGAAAGTTTTTTGCAATCTGGAAGGAATTTTCTGTCCTCTGTAGAAATACAAATATAGTCAATGTCTTTGGAGGTTGGTGTCTTGGCAAAATTTGGCAGCGGTCGCGGTGTCGGTTATTGTATCCTGTTCCTCATGGTGGGGGCGGTCATCGGCGGTGTTCTGGGGGAATTGCTCAGGGGCGTGGATGCCTTGCAAAGCCTGATTCCCTATCTTGTATCCACCTATCCGATCCTGGATATTGCGCCCTTTACCCTTAACCTGTACGTCATGAGCTTCACCCTCGGATTTTCCCTGTCGTTGAACATCATGAGTATCCTGGGGCTTTTGGCGGCGATGTACCTCTTTCGGAGATTTTGAGGGGAGGAGAAGGAGCATGTTTGTTTTGGCATCGGGATCCCCACGGAGACAGGAACTTCTGCGGCAGATCGGCTGCGAGTTTTCTGTCATGGTGAGTCATGCGGAAGAGGAGACGGGCGAGGGACTGTCCCCGGAGATATTGGCGGTGAAAAATGCCTGTGCCAAGGCCCTGGCGGTCGCGAAGGAGACGGGAGATCTTCCCGTGCTGGGAGCGGATACTGTGGTGGCCTTGGAAGGACACATCTATGGCAAGCCGACGGACGAGGCGGATGCCCGTCGCATGCTGCGGATGCTCGCGGGAAAGAAGCATCAGGTATCGACGGGAATCGCCTTTGCAAGGGGAAGGGAAGTCTTTTCCGATGCGGTGACGACAGAGGTTTCCTTCGGTGAGATGACGGCAGAGGAGATCGCCGCCTATGTGGATACGGGAGAACCCATGGACAAGGCGGGAGGATATGCCCTCCAGGGGCGTGCCGCCGTTTTCATCGAGGGCATTCACGGTTCTTACTCCAATGTGGTGGGACTTCCCCTTCATGCGCTTTCCCTGCTTGCCGGAAAGGCGGGAGTGGATCTCTATGGCGATCATGGTAAGGGATTTGCCGTTCGATGAACGGCCCAGGGAAAAACTCATGGCATCCGGGGTGGCCTGTCTCAGCAACGTGGAGCTTTTGGCGATTCTGCTCAGGACGGGAACGAAGGAACATTCGGTCATCCGTGTGGCGGAGCAGGTGTTGGCGAGGTACAAGGACATCGGCATCACGGCCATGATGAACATGTCTGTGACGGAACTTGCCGCAGTCCACGGCGTGGGGGCGGTGAAGGCGGCCACTGTTTTGGCTGCGCTGGAGCTGGGGAGGAGGATCAGCCAGAAGGCAGCGGAAAAAGTGGAGATCGTCCACGGGCCGGAAGATGCGGCCCACTATGCCATGCCGAGATTTCGGTTTGAGCAGCGGGAGCATTTTGCCGTGATGCTTCTGAATACGAAAAATCACATTCTGGGACTCACGGATGTTTCCGTGGGGAGCCTTTCGGCTTCCATTGTTCATCCCAGGGAGGTCTTTCGGGCGGCGCTTCGCTATGCGGCTGCTGCCATGATACTCATTCACAATCATCCAAGCGGCGATCCCAGTCCCAGCCAGGAGGATATCAGCGTGACACAGCGCTTGGTCCGGGCGGGAAAGATCATGGATGTCCCCGTGCTGGATCACATCATCCTGGGGGACGGACGCTTTATCAGCTTGAAGGAAAAGGGCATGTTGTCTTGAAATGAGAGAATTTCAGACTTTGCGGTGCGTCGACGGGAAGCCGTTTGCGTGCCGCTTTTTTTCATAATTGAGGATTAAAATCTATAGCCGTGGCGTGAAAGCTGTGTTAAAATAAACACGATTGTTGCCCTTGGGGGCTATCTTGAAATTATATTTTTTTGTGCTACAATGAAAACGCTTGAAAGGGCTTTATTTATTGAAGGGAGTTTTTGTATACCATGTGGAGTATTTTTGGCGGATTTTCTCACGATATGGGTATTGATCTTGGAACGGCCAATACTTTGGTGCATGTGAAGGGTCGCGGCATCGTTCTTCGTGAGCCATCTGTTGTCGCCATAAAGAGTGATTCCGGGGATGTTCTCGCCGTGGGCGAAGAGGCCAAGCAGATGATCGGCCGTACCCCCGGGAACATCGTCGCCATCCGTCCCATGAAGGACGGTGTTATCGCCGATTTCGACGTAACGCAGGCCATGCTGAAATACTTCATCCGCAAGGCGATGAACACGAAGTCCTTTATCCGACCCAGGGTCGTGGTGGGGGTTCCTTCCGGGGTCACCGAGGTGGAAAAGCGTGCGGTCATCGATGCGGCACAGCAGGCCGGTGCCCGGGAGGCGTATCTCATTGAGGAGCCCATGGCGGCGGCCATTGGAGCGGGACTCCCTGTGGAAGAAGCCACTGGCAGCATGGTGGTGGACATCGGCGGCGGCACCACGGAGATCGCTGTCATCTCTCTGGGTGGCATTGTCACCAGCCGTTCCATCCGTATCGGCGGCGATGAGATGGATTCTGCCATTCAGCAGTATATCAAGCGCATGTACAATCTCATGATCGGAGAACGCACGGCGGAGGAGATCAAGATCACCATTGGCACTGCCATCGTCACGCCGGAGGCAGACAAGCCCATGGACATTCGCGGGAGGGACTTGGTCAGCGGATTGCCCAAGACTTTGACGATCCAGGCGAAGGAAATCCGGGAGGCACTTGGCGAACCCATTTTCAAGATCGTCGATGCGGTGAAGGGAACCTTGGAGAAGACTCCCCCCGAGCTGGCAGCGGATGTGATGGATCACGGCATCATGATGACCGGCGGCGGGGCACTTCTCAGGAACCTGGACAAACTCCTTTCCCATGAGACAGGCATGCCGGTACTGGTGGCAGAGGACGCTCTTTCCTGCGTAGGGGAGGGGACGGGCAAATCCCTCGGAAATATTGAGCTTCTGAAGCGCGTCGTCATGACTCCCAAGAAGTTGAAACAATGAGTCGGGTAAGACGGGACAGAAATTCAAGCCGCAAGATGTGGGTGCTTCTTTTCGTCTTTGCGAGTATTTTTTCCATTATCTTTTTGGCGCAACGGGGCCGGTTTGAGGTTCCCGTGAGCAGCCAAACAGTTTCCTTGGTGTTGTCGCCTTTCCAAAAGGCGGTTTCCTGGTTCGGAAACCAGGTAAACTATGTGACTTCCAATATATGGGAGATCGCCACGGAGCATCAGCAGAACAAGATGCTCCGCAACGAGGTGGAGCAATTGCGAGCTCAGAATCTCCAGGCCAGTGAGTATGCGGCAGAGAATGAGCGGTTGCGCGCCTTATTGGGATATAAGCAGGCCGCCATGCAGTTTGATCTAGTGGCCGCCCGCGTCATCGGACGGGAATCGGCAACATGGTCCAGTATGATCGTCATTGACCGTGGCACATCGGATGGAGTGCAGGAAAACATGGCGGTAGTGACGGAAAAGGGTCTTGTGGGTCATGTGACAGAGGCGGGATGGAACTCCTCCAAGGTACAGCTTATCATGGATCCCCGATCTTCGGTGGGGACCCTGGTGCAGCGCCCGGAGTCCAGGGTGAACGGCATTGTGGAGGGGGATATGAGCAATCCCACTATGCCCCGGATGGTGAACATTCCCAAGGATGCCGACGTGTTGGTGGGGGATGTTATCGTGACCTCCGGGTTTGGCGGCGTTTATCCCAAGGGCATTGTGGTGGGGATTGTGTCCTCCGTTGAGAACGATCCGGGAGGACTCCTGAAATACGGGATGATCGAGACTTCCGTGAACTTCCAAAAACTGGAGGATGTGGCGGTTATCGTCAAGTCCAGGGAAGCTCCTCCCGAACCGTTGAAACCGCCTGTTCAGACACCAGGCACAGAAACTGTGCCGCAAGCGGGTGCGAACCCATGAGTGCTTTTCGGAAGTGGGCGGCCTTCGTGGTGGGGCTCTACGTGCTGCAATCCTCCATCCTGCCGTTGATGGCCTTCCATGGCATATCGCCGAATTTGATGCTTCTTCTTTCGGTATCTTTTGCCTTTTTGCGGGGGACGAAGCACGGTGTTCTCATGGGATTTTGTGTCGGTCTTCTTCAGGATCTGGCAACGGGAATTTTTTTTGGCGTTCACGTGTTCAGCTATATGCTGATCGGCCTTGTGTGCGGGAAGTTCTCGGGGCAGGTGTTCAAGGATCAGTTGTTCTTGCCTTTGATCGCTTCTGTGTTTGCCACGGCGTTTCATTATTTTGTCATGGTCGGATTTGTGTTTCTTCTGGGATATCGGTTCCATCCGATGCCCCACATGCAGTACATGCTGCTGCCGATGCTGTGCTATCAGTTCGTCTTTTCTTATCCGGTGCACAGGCTGACCTGCTGGATGGAGAAAAAGGTTGTGGAACAGAAATAGATTGGCGGGGAGATATTCTTGATAGAGAACGAGGATTACGAAGGTCGGATCAAGGCCCTTGGCGTCATGGTGGTCATGGTCGTTGCCATCCTCATGGCTCGTGTGGGATACCTTCAGGTCATCGACGGGGAGTATTACGCGCATCTGGCGGACGGCAATCGCATCCGCATCATTCCCTCCATGGCGCCCAGGGGAACCTTCTATGATCGGAACGGGGCTTTGCTGGTGACGAATCGCCCGGGTTTTATGGTTTCGCTGTTGCCCCTTACGGCTCCCGTTTCCGAGGCGGTCGTTTTGCGATTGTCCAAACTCCTGGGGGTTCCTGTGGAGGATATCCACAAGAAGATTGATGCCCACAGCGGCTTTGATCCCATTCGCATTAAGCAGGATGTGACGCCGGACATCGTATCCATCATAGAGGAGCAGAAGAACCTTTATCCCGGCGTAGTCATTGAAGTTCAGCCCATTCGCAATTACATCCTGAAGCAGCAAGGGGCCCATACCTTCGGCTATGTGAGCGAGATCAGTGATGCCGAGTTGGAGAAGCGCAAGGCGGACGGCTATCGCTCGGGAGATATCATAGGGAAGTTCGGCTTGGAGAAGATCTATGACAAGGAACTTCGCGGAGAGAATGGCGGCGAACAGGTGGAGGTGGACGTGGCCGGAAAGCCGGTGCAGATTCTTGGCCGCAAAGAGCCCATACCGGGGGCGGATCTCTATCTGACTATCGACAAGGAACTGCAGATGGCGGCGGAGAAAGCGGTGGATGAGCAATTGGCTCTCATCCATGCCAATGCCGCCGCGGCTGTTGTCATGAATCCCCAGACGGGAGAAGTCCTTGCCATGGTGAGCCGCCCCGCCTTTGATCCCAATCTCTTTGCACATGGGATCTCCACGAAGGATTGGAATGCCATCAATACGAATCCCTATCATCCTATGGACAATAAGGCCATTACGGGGGAATACCCTCCCGGGTCCACGTTCAAGGTCGTGACGGGAACT
>CAMIWP010000001.1 GCA_946402475.1 uncultured Selenomonadaceae bacterium | reverse complement strand
CTACATATCCTTCCGTATCAGTCGCCGCCGCGCGGCATTCGTCAACCAGTTGGGGGACTGCCTCACCATGGTGGCCAACGCCATGCGGGCGGGGTTCAGCTTCCTTCAGGCCATGGAGCTGGTATCCAAGGAGATGGAGCCTCCCATCAGCGAGGAGTTCGCCAAGGTCATGCGGGAGATGAACGTGGGGGCCAGAATGGAGGACGCCCTGGAGGACATGGACAAGCGGGTGGGCAGCCCGGACTTCTCCCTGATGGTGACGGCGGTGCTCATCCAGCGCCAGGTGGGAGGAAGCCTTGCCCAGATCCTCGACACCATCAGCGAGACCATCCAAGACCGCATCCGCATGCGGCGGGAGGTCATGGCCCTGACGGCACAGGGACGGGCTTCCGGTTGGGTGCTGGCAGCGCTTCCCCTTGGCTTGGCGGGAATCCTCAGCCTTATCAATCCCGGGTATCTTGCGCCTCTTTTTGAGGATCCCATCGGACAGATTGCCATTGTCGGCGCCCTCGTGATGGAATTCATTGGATTCCTTGTGATTCAGCGTATTGTGGATATTGAAATCTGAAAACAGGACGGCGTGCGCAGATGTTTTTTCACGAAAGATGGAGAGAAAAGGGATAGTGGCGGAGTTATTCGGCGGCTGAGTTCTTGCGATATCTGGCCTGCGGGCTTGATATAGAGAAATATTCATTTGTTTTAAGAAGGAGGAGTTTTCGATGAAGGAAATCATGGAGTATCTGAAGGCGCGGTATCTTGCTCCCAATATGGGAGAAAAGGGCCAGGGCATCGTTGAGTATGCGCTGATTCTCGCCTTCGTGGTTGTTGTTGCCGCTGCGATCAGCAATGGCGGTACGTTACAGGAGAAGGTCGGCGGAGCTTTCAACAACATGGCCAATGCCTTCAAATAATCCGAAACGACCATACTTATCAAAAGGGCCTCCTGGCTTCAGGAGGCCGCTTTGCCATAACAAGGGAGGACAGAACATGAAACGGCAAAAAGGGCAGGCGGTCGTGGAGTTTGCGATTGTCCTTCCGTTTTTTTTGATGCTGGTTTTTGGAATTTTTTACAGCGGTTTTTTATTTGCGGACTATATGACACTCAGCAACGTGGCTCGCAGCAGCGCTCGGGAAGCTGCATTGCTGGGGGCGAATAAATACGATGAGATCAAGAGCAGTTACAGGGGGAACACGAAATTGCTCACCAATCTCTACACTTGGCCGGAGGAAGACGGCAGTTTCGAGATCTCTTCTGGCACGGATGTTTCCGATTCTGTTATGGTGACGATCAGAACGAATTTGAATACGGGTTTTCCCGGCATCAGCGCCATGGACTTTCTGGGGCTGACCCTGCCGAGAACTTACACGATACAATATTCCATGCACGATGAGATGGCGGGAAGCTGAGGGGAGGGACAGGAATGTCAGCATTGCTGGAAAGACTCGGAAGGCCCAAGGGTGAGCTGGCGCGGCAACGGCCGATCTTTGCCGGCCGCCAGTCGGAGTCCAGCGAGGATGCCTATCAGGAGCTGAAGCTGGCCATCCACCGCCGCATTGTGGACGAGATGAACGCCGAGGAGCAGCGGATCCTCTCCGGCACGGAACACAGCCGGGAAGAGGTGGAGGAGCTCATCGACGCCTACTGCCAGCGGGTGCTGGAGGAAAATCCTTTCTCTGTGCCCCGTGGGGAGCGGACCCGCATCATCGCGGACATCTGCGACGAGATGCTGGGACTGGGGCCCATCGAGCCTCTGTTGAAGGACGAGACCATCACGGAGGTCATGATCAACGGCCCCAAGAAGATTTTTGTGGAGCAGATGGGCAAGCTCTCCCTGACCAAGGTCCAGTTCCACGACGATGCCCATCTCATGAACATCATCGAGCGGATTTTGACTCCTTTGGGCCGACGCATTGACGAGTCCTCCCCCTTGGTGGATGCCCGTCTCTCCGACGGCTCCCGGGTGAACATCATCATCGCCCCCCTCTCCCTGGTGGGGCCCTGCGTCACCATCCGCAAGTTCTCCAAGAGCCCCCTCTCCGTGGAGAACCTCATCAGCTTCGGCACCCTCAGCGAGGACATGGCGGTCTTCCTCCGGGCTTGCGTCAAGGCTCGCCTCAACGTGATGGTGTCGGGGGGCACCGGCTCCGGGAAGACCACCACCCTCAACGTGCTGTCCAGCTTCATCCCCGAGGGGGAGCGCATCGTCACCATCGAGGACGCGGCGGAGCTTCGCCTCCAGCAGCCCCATGTGGTGACGCTGGAGTCCCGTCCGGCCAATATCGAAGGTTCCGGGGAGATCACCATCCGGGACTTGGTGCGGAACGCCCTGCGCATGCGCCCGGATCGGATCATCGTGGGAGAGGTGCGCTCCGGGGAGGCATTGGACATGCTTCAGGCCATGAACACGGGCCATGACGGCTCCCTCACCACCGCCCACGCCAACAGCCCCAGGGACGTGCTCTCCCGCCTGGAGACCATGGTGCTCATGGCGGGCATGGAGCTTCCCGTCCGGGCCATCCGGGAGCAGATCTCCTCCGCCATCGACATCATCATCCAGCAGTCCCGCATCCGGGACGGGAGCCGGAAGATCACCTATGTGACGGAGGTGCAGAAGATGGAAGGGGACACCATCGTCCTCCAGGATCTCTTCCGCTATGTCCAGTCCCACATCGACGAGAACGGCAAGTCCGTGGGCAGCTATGTGGCCACGGGGCTTCAGCCCAGCTTTATGGAGAAGTTCAAGATGAACGGCGTGGATCTCCCGGCCTCCATCTTTCGGGAGCAGCCGGGCATGATGGGGAAGGGTTGATCGTATATGATGATCTTGGCGGCTGCCCTGACGGGCGGGCTTTTCGTATTCATGCTGGTCTATTTCTTCGTCATGACCCGGCTGATCCCCAAGACCCAGGTGCAACAGCGCCTGCGGGACATCCGCTACGGCTCCAAGGCCAAGGCGGAGGCCGCCCGGTCTGCCAATCTGGGGGACGTTCCCTTTGTGGAGCGCACCATCGTCCCCTTCTTCCAGGCCCTGACCAAGCGGCTCATGCGCTTCGCCCCCCAGGGGATCCGCGCCATGCTGGAGCAGCGCATCATGCTGGCGGGGAAGCTGGGGGTCTGGAGCGTCAACGCCTTTGTCTGCGGCTGGCTCCTCTCTGTGGCGGTGTGCTTCCTGCTGGCCTTTCTGACGGTTTCCAACGGCGTCTATCCCTTTGTGCAGCGAATGGCCATTCTTATAACGGGCATCGTCATCGGAGGGGTTCTTCCCTTCGCCATCCTGAACTCCATCATCCGCAAGCGGCAGAAGCTCATCACGCGGCAGTTGCCGGAGTTCTTGGATCTCCTCTGCGTCAGTGTCCAGGCGGGGCTTTCCTTTGACGGCGGGGTGACGAAGATCGTCTCCCGCATGAAGGGACCCTTTATCGACGAGTGCGTGCGGATGCAGCGGGATGTGCGGATGGGCATGCCCCGGGCCAGATCCCTGCGGCAGATGGCCCAGCGCTGCGATGTGCAGGAGGTCTATCTTTTCACCACGGCGGTGATCCAAGCGGAACGACTGGGGACCAGCATGGCGAACACCTTGGAGAACCAAGCGGAAAACATGCGGGAGCGTCGCCGCCAGTATGCCAAGGCCGAGGCTCTGAAGGCTCCGGTAAAGATCATTTTTCCCTTGGTACTTTTTATCTTTCCTGCGCTCTTTGTCATTGTGCTCCTGCCCTCCCTCCTGTTCTTGATGAAGAATATGTGAGGCGCGAGGGACGATGGGATTTATTCGAATGAGAGCAGAGGATAGGAACATCCCCCCTTTGCGGATAGAGGAAGCGGACACCTTTTGGAAGCGCTTTCTGGGGCTTATGGGCCGCAGGGGACTCCCCCGAGGACAGGGGCTTCTCCTCTTCCCATGCAGCAGCGTCCACATGTGCTTTATGCGGTTTTCCATTGATGTCCTGTATCTGGACGAGGAATACCGCATCCTGAAGATCGTCCGGGATCTCCTGCCTTGGATCGGCATGAGCATCTGCCCGGGGGCGAAATCGGCACTGGAACTCGCCGCGGGGGAAGCGGAAAGGATGGGACTGCAGGTGGGGATGAGGCTGAGAGCCACAGAGAAAAGATGAAAAAGTTGGTTGAAAGGGATTTGTGTACCGGCGGAGATGGGGGAGGAGTTTTTGATGTTTGGGAAACCGTTACATCGTTGGCATCAGCGGGGAGCCATTATCGTCTTTACCGCAGTTCTGTTGCCGCTGTTGATGGCATGCATGGGGTTTGCCTTTGATCTGGGAAATCTCTACATCCACAAGTCCCGGCTGCAAAACGCGGCGGATGCGGCCGCCCTGGCGGGGGCGAGGGAGTATGCCATACAGGAGGAAACGCTGGCGTCTCATCCCGAGGCGGATGAGGAGGCGGATCGCTATGTGGACAGCGACGCCCAGAACCGAAATCTCCCCAATGCTATCGAGAGGCGACCCTATAAGGCAATAGCTGATGACGACGCTGTTTACTACAGGGTGAGTCTGAAGGAGAACGTGCCCCTCTATTTCCTGCGCATCTTCGGCCTGACGGATCAGGATGTCTCCGCAGACTCCGTGGCGGCCATCGGCATGGTCACGGAATCCGACGGAGGGG
The DNA here is from genome assembly GCA_946402475.1 of uncultured Selenomonadaceae bacterium. The sequence continues at coordinate 15,985 of CAMIWP010000001.1, read as the reverse complement.
GCGGAAGCAGCAGCGGGAGCGGAAGGGATTTGTTTATTTTCAAGCATGATTTGCGTTTAGTGAATACGATTGAAAACCCGGATAATTTCGATAGCAAGGGTCAAATCAGAACCACTTTTGACGGCAATATTGCTTTTACTGACGGATCAGGAAACAACAAAGACAATCAAAGCAACTACATGTATCGCAGTCTGCAGTATACTACCCAATCAGACTCATTGGGAGTGTTTCTTACAAGCAAGGCGAGGGATGAAGGACTTTCGGTCAATGAAGCAAAGGAGAAAGGATCTGGGTATACTCATGAGCGTATATTCGAAGATTATGACATGACAGAATTGGGGACACTCACGCGAAGCCGATTGGGATTGCCTGATGAGGTATCGCCGGTGACCGATTGGAGCGATTGGCAAGCTGCTCAAAAACAACAGGAAGCTTATGATGAGTATCTCAAACATTTTCGACTGGCAGGCACAAATGACCCGCTTACAAACAAATTTTCATCTAAAGATTTGTCCAGTGATGTAGCTTTTTACAATGCCCCGTCTGATAAGGGCGGAAACCGTTCGATGGATTTCACTATTGACGGCACCGTAAGCGGTGATCCCAACACGCCTGTTTACGTTTACATTGATTCGAGTCTAAATGATATCGTGCATGTCTACGTCAACGGCGACAATGTGAGGCCCATTGTATTTTGCTATATGGGAACAGGAAAATTTTATGTAGAATATAATGGTGCGCATACGTTTAGCGGTGTCTTTTACGCACCAAATACCAGTCATTTCCATATTAACAGCAACAACGGCAACTTTGAGGGAACAATTATTGCAGACTCCATGGACATAGAGGGTGGTACGGGGACATATCGTTACAAGGACTTCGGTGTAAATACGGGAAGTTCCTCCAGTAGCGGTTCCGGCAGTGGCAGCGGTTCCTCCACCGGAAAGAAAACGGTGAAGTCCTCTTCCACCGTCCGTCTCGTCAGCCCCGGGGATTTGAACTGGGATTGAAGGAGGCCGGGAGAAGGATTTGACGGAAACGCAACACTGGCATAAGGGAGTGCCTCGGCACTTCCTTTTTTTCTTGTTTCGAGGTGAACAATTTGCCCTGTATTCTGAACGAAGGCGCAAAGATGGCGGGAATCCTATTGGCCTCCATCCTGATTGGTACGCTGGCTATGATTTTTGTCTATGCACTTCCCACCGAGCCGATGTATCGACATGTTCGGGAGTGTGTAGAAACATTAGAGAAGGAAGAAGATTCCCTGTCAAGTTGGGCGGGATATGAAAGGTATCAAAAATGTCCGATATCATGAGAATAAAATCCAAAGTGACAGCAGGCGGGAGGATGGATGATATATGGGAATGGCTCAACGCGTCGGGAAATTCGGAATGGGGAGACTGGCTCTTTTTCTGGCCTGTGTGGGGGCCTTTTTTCAGCGTTGGACGCTTGACCCGGATGCCTGGTTCATTCTGAACGGCGGACGATATGTCATGGAGCATGGCATTCCTCATATCGAGCCTTTTACGATGCATGAGGGGTTGCATTTTGTCCTGGAACAGTGGCTGACGGGGGTTATTTTCTGGAATATCTATGAATCGTTTGGCCCTTCCGGGCTTCTGCATCTGGTCTTTTGGATCGGTGTTGTGCTTCTCTATGCCTATTATCGCCTTTGTCTTCTGGTGAGCGATGGAAATCGCCAGACAGCAACAATCATGACAATGGCAATCGGTTTTGTGGCCGCCCCTGCTTTCTTCGTGACGCGCCCGCAAGTCATCTCCACCCTGTTCTTTGTCGTCGAGGTTCTTCTGCTGGAACGCTACGCCCGCACGAATCAAGGCCGCTATCTTCTTCCCCTGCCGATTCTCTCCTTGTTTCTCGTCAATCTTCACGCGGCCCTGTGGCCGATGCTTCTCCTTTTTCTTTTGCCCTTTCTGGTTCCCTGCCTCTTGAAGAGGATGCGTTGTCGGCCTAGCATCTTCTTGGAAAGCCGTTGGGATGCAAAGCCGCTTCTGCTGGCATCGCTGGGCATCTTTCTGGCGGGGTTTGGAAATCCCTACGGCTGGGAAGCCATGTCTTTTGTCTTCTACTCCTATGACCCGGAGATACACGGTCATATCTCGGAGATCCATCCTGCCACGCTCACCGGAATCGGAGCCGTGGGGCCGATTTTCTTTGTTCTGTTGTTTTTGCTGGCGATTGTCTATGGGCGGAACATCATGCCTATGCAGTATGTTTTCTTGACACTGGGAACAGGTCTTATGGGGCTTCTTGCTCTTCGAAGCATCTTTCTGTTTCTTTTCCTCGGGACATTTCCATTGGCCTATGCGGCGAGAAACTGGCGTTCCTCCTTGCTCTCTTCCCACAGTCCGCTGGGAAGCCCGTTGGGATTTCTTCCCTTCGCGGCGCTTTGTGTCCTGGCGGGGAATCGTGCCCTCCGGGAAGGCAGCCTGGTGTCTCTTCCCCTTGGCCACAGCTTGTTGCTCTTATGGGCGGCGATCTGTCTTGTCTGCTATGTTTTTTTCTATAAGGAGAAGGAAAAAAGATTTAGCTTCCAGATTCCTCTGCTCCGCATGAAATATATGGCGATTCTTCTGTTTTTCCTGCTCTTTTTCGGTTCCTCTGTCCTGTCTTCCAAGGGGGATCCAAACCTTGGGGAAACGTACAGACCCACCATTGATTATCTGCTGGAACGGCACGCCTCTTCTGACGTTGTTCTCTGGACGGGCTTCAATACGGGAGCCTATCCGGAATTTCGCGGCATTCGTTGCTATGTCGATGCCAGACCCGAGGTGTTCCTCCCTTCCAACAGCCACCAAGACCATAACATTATCCAAGAATATTTCGATCTGGTTTCCGGCAAAATATACTATAAGGATTTTTTTCGGCAGTACCATTTTACCCATGTACTGACCACGGAGAACGACGGCGTCCTTCATGTGATGTTGCCCCATGATGAGGATTTCCGGCTGCTTTATGAGCAGAAGGATGAGAAGGGCGAGGTCCTTTGTCGTTTGTTTGAACCGGTTGCATTGGAATGAACCTGGGAGGGATATCTTTGAGTCAGCAGGAGCATTCATCGGGCAAAGGGATTGCCGTCCTGATTCCGTGTCTCAATGAGGCGCAGACCATAGGAAAGGTCGTCGAAGACTTCCGGCGGGCGTTGCCGGGGGCTGCGATTTATGTCTACGATAATAATTCCACGGATTCCACTGCGGAATTTGCGAAAAAGGCCGGTGCCATCGTGTGCCATGAGCATCGGCAGGGCAAGGGAAATGTCATCCGCACGATGTTTCGGGAAATCACGGCAGACTGCTACCTGCTGGTGGACGGGGATGACACCTATCCGGCCGAAAGCGCGAAGCGGCTTTGTGACAGCGTGCTGCGGGATAAGGTGGACATGGTGATCGGCGACCGGCTTTCCTCCACCTATTTCACGGAGAACAAGCGTCGCTTTCATAACTTCGGCAACCGTCTCGTTCGGGCCTGCGTCAGCAGAATCTGGGGGAAGGACTCCTTTGTGGACTTGGACGTGATGACCGGCTATCGGGCTTTCAGCCCGCTCTTTGCGAAGAGTTTCCCGATTCTGTCGCAGGGCTTCGAGATAGAGACGGAAATGACCGTCCATGCCCTCAATCACAACCTGCTCATTCGAAATATCCCAGTTCCTTACCGGGATCGCCCCACAGGCAGCAAAAGCAAGCTGAACACCTATTCCGATGGATGCAAGGTACTCCTGATGCTTTTGCGCTTATATCGGTGTTACTGCCCCCTGCAATTTTTCGGCATCATTGCCTTAGTGCTCGCTGTCCTGTCCCTCGTCCTGTTCCTTCCCGTCTTCGAAACTTATCTGAATACCGGGTTGGTTCCAAGACTGCCGACTTTGGTGGTCAGCAGCGTTATGATGCTGGCAGTGATGTTGTCCCTGTCCTGCGGGCTTGTTTTGGATGCCGAGGTCACGCGCAGTCGACGGGATTTCGAAATACATCTGAATCTCGTGGAAATGATGCTGCAGGGCAAAGGGATCGGGAAGGTTGAATAACAGCGTAGAAATCCCATGAAGCCATAAGGAATCTGTGGGATTTTGTCGTTTCGAAGCGGGTCATCCAAAGAGGATTTCGGGCAAGTTTGGCGAATAGAGGAAGGGTAGAGATAACAGCAAGGAGGTGTCATCTATGGCGGAGCAGATGGAGAGGATCATGTCCTACAGCTGTCTTTGTCCGGCAGATGGTACGGAGAAGGACGTGGAGCTTCTGTATACGTCGAACGGCCCCGGAGTGCTCTGGAAGAACCGGGCCATGAATACATGGTGCGAGAGGGAGGCGGAGTGCAAGGAGAGCATGGGGGAGCCGCCCCGTTGTCCCATCTTTCTCGCGGCTCCCAGGTTCCTGCCACGTGAGGAGGAAGGGAACTGATGGGGAAGTACCTGTATATCGTCATGGGGCTTGCCCTCGCAGGAAGCGGTATCGCTGGCATCCGGGGATTCCTGTCCCATCAGGAAATGGGAATCGCCCTGCTTCTCTCGGGACTTGTCCTTGGCTGGCAGGGTGCGACCCGACGGGAAACGCCATCAAAGCCTGCCCTGGACTGGCGGGGCGTGGGGGAACCGGAAGCGGAGCGGGCAGAGCTTCTCCAGGAGAGTTATCAAAAGGCCGTGGCGGACTGCGCCTACATCGAGGAGGCGCGCCGCAAGATTGGTGACGTGGATCTCTCCCGCCAGTTGGGAAAGATGCAGCAGGTGGCGGGAAATATGCTCCGCTATCTGGAAAAGAATCCTCAGAAAATCCCCCAGGCGCAACGGTTCATTGACTACTATCAGGATCGGGCGGTGCGTCTGGTGAAGGAGTATCAAGAGCTGGAGCAGACGGAGCTCCAGACGGGACAAGTACAGGCCATGAAGGTGCGGATGAAGGAAGCCCTGAGCGGCCTCGACGAGGCCTATGAAGAGCAGTTCGAACGCCTTCTGCGGGATCAGTTCATCGATCTGGACGCAGAGATCAAGGTGATGGAGCAAACCATGGATTCCGAGGGGATCCGGAGGTCGGCGGAGGTTCCGGGGGAAAAGCCCCGTCCCACAGGGGACAATGCCCCGGGACTGGAGGGGTTTCTGAACCGTCTCCAGAGTTCCCTCATGGGGAAACACACGCCGGGCCGGGGAACGGCGGGGAGCTTCAGCATCATCCCGGAGGAGCGGAAAGGGGATGTGCTCTTGACCAAGGTCATCCAGTCCGGTCTTGCCATGTTTCTCGGCTCCTTCGGCGCTCATAAGTTCTATCAGGGAAAGACGCTGCAGGGAGTGCTTTACTGCGCTTTCTGTTGGACGCTGCTCCCGGGGCTGATCGGTTTTTTTGAGGGCCTGCGTTACATGTGCATGAAGATGGATGATTTCTATGCAGAGTATTATATGGACCGAGTGAATTGAAGGGGTGGCGGATATGGCAGACATCAATCTGGAAGATCTGATGAGGAACCGGCAGAGGGAGACAGGGGAGGCAGCGGGCGCCCTTGCGGAAGTGGAACCCGCCGCCGTGGCGGAAAGGTTCACCCGCCAGGTGGAAACCCTGACCCCGGAGGAACGCAGGCAGGTGGATACCATCAAGGAGAACATCGACCTCATGGACTCCACCACGCCCCTTTCCTTCGGCGCGGCGGCCCAGAAGGACATTGCCAGTTTTTCCGACAGCATCCTTTCCAGTGTGCGGACCAAGGACGGCGGGGATGTGGGACAGCTCCTGGGGGAATTGGTGACGAAGGTCAAAGGCTTCGAGCCGACGGAGGAGAAGAGCTTTTTCAGCAAGTTGCCCATCATCGGTTCTCTGAGGGATAAGGCGGAGAATCTCATGGAGGGATATACGAAGCTCTCCACCCAGGTGGATCGCATCCAGGCGGCACTGGAGAAGTCCAAGATGCGGATGATGAAGGATGTGGCCATGTTCGACGGTCTTTACGAGAAGAACCTTGCCTATTTCAAATCCCTGCAGCTCTATATCCAGGCGGGAGAGGAGAAACTGCAGGAGATGAAGTCGGTGACCCTTCCCAAGCTTCGCCAACAGGCGGCGGAGTCCAATGATCCCATGGCCGTGCAGGTGGTCAATGATTTCGAGAACAGCGTGGAACGATTCGAGAAAAAGGTGCATGACCTTAAGATCAGCAAGACCATCGCCATTCAGACGGCTCCGCAGATCCGTCTCATCCAGAACAATGACAAGGTTCTGGTGGATCGGGTCCAGACCGCTATTTATAACACCATTCCCCTGTGGAAGAACCAGATGGTCATTGCCCTGGGTCTCCAGCGCCAGCAGCAGGTTCTCGGGATGCAGCGGGCGGTGAACGACACCACCAACGAGCTTCTGAAACGCAATGCGGAACTGTTGAAGCAAAACACCATCGAGACGGCAAAGGAGAACGAGAGGAGCATCGTGGACATCGGGACGGTGCAGAAGGTCAACGATGATCTCATCACCACCATTGAGGAGACCCTGCGCATCCAGCAGGAGGGCAGGGCAAGACGCCAGGCTGCGGAGCAGGAGCTGGCGCAGATCGAGGAGCGGCTCAAGCAGACCCTTTTGGCGCATTCGCGCTGAGGGAAAGGAAAACAGGATCCAATAGGACGATTGCATACAGGATACATGATGCATCGTCTTATTTTTTTTTCGCAAATCCACGAACTCTGTGGTAAAATAAGGCGTATGTCTTTTTAGCAAGAGGTTGAGGTGAAGAAGGTATGAGGAGTCCCCGTTCGAGGATACAGAATAACATACGTTGGCTGGTCATCGGATTGTGGGGCATGCTCTGTGTTGTTACCTTGCGCTATGCATGGATACAGTTGGTGCAGGGGGATGAGATGGCGGAGCGCATGAGGCTCCAGGTGGGAGAGGACTACTCCCTGCAGTCCCCCAGGGGTGCCATCATCGATCGGAACGGCAGGGAATTGGCTGTGAGCACCATGACGAAATCCCTTTTCGTGGATCCCAATCATGTGGAGGATCCGGAAACTCTGGCGGCGGATCTGGCTCCCCTCGTCGGGAAGACCGAGGAAGAGATTCTGGAGGATATCGCCGTGGGAGGCGGCTTTTCCTGGGTGAAGCGGCGCATGGAGCATGCGGAGTCCGAGGCGGTCCGAAAGCTCATCCGGGAGAAATCCTACGGGAGTTGCCTGGGGTTCCGGGAGGAGGCCAAGCGCTACTATCCCAACGATGTGCTGGCAGCGAATGTCCTCGGCTTTGTGGGGACGGACGACAAGGGCCTGGACGGCATTGAGCAGGCCATGGACAAGTACATCAAGGGGGAGGTCACGGATACTTTCCTCTATACGGATCGCAGTTCCAAGCCTATCCTCGAATCCATTTTCGCCAAACGACGCTACCAGGGAGATCAGTGCAAGACCATTGAGCTGACCATTGACAGCGCTATCCAGTTCCTTGTGGAACAGGAACTGGATAAGGCCATGGCAGCCACCAGTCCTGCAGCCATTACCTGTATCGTCATGGATCCCAGCAACGGTGATGTGCTGGCCATGGCATCCAGGCCGTCCTATAATCCGAACAAGTTCTTGGATTACCCGCCGGAAGTGTGGAAGAACCGAGGGGTGTCCTTCATCTATGAGCCGGGCTCCACGTTCAAGGCCGTGGTGGCCGGGGCGGCGTTGGAGGAGAAGATCGTGACGCCGAACCAGGTCTTTGTGGATCCCGGGTACGTCATGGTTTCCGGCCGCAGGATCCAGAACTGGAACGGTGAGAGCTTCGGCACGGTGACTTTTACCGATGTGGTGAAGAGCTCTCTGAATACGGGATTTGCCCAGGTGGGACTGCAGCTCGGCGCGGAGAAGCTCATGGAGTATGCCAGGAAGTTCGGCTTCGGGGAGCCTACGGGCATCGAGCTTCCCGGAGAGGAAGCTGGCATCCTGTTCCAACCCGAGAACATGCGGGACTCGGATATCGCCACCACGGCCATCGGACAGTCCATCGCCGTGACGCCGCTGCAGCTCATCACCGCCATGTCGGCCATTGCCAATGACGGAATCCTCCTGAAACCTCATATCGTGAAGTCCATTCGGAACGCAGACGGCTCCACTTATATGGAAACACAGAAGGAAGAGGTGCGCCGCACCATCGAATCCGTGACGGACAAGACCCTCATGGGGCTTCTGGAAGAGGTGGTGGCCACGGGCGGCGGCGGAAAGGCGGCGGTCAAGGGCTATCGCATTGCGGGAAAGACGGGAACGGCTCAGAAGATCCGGGAGGACGGCGCGGGCTATATGGACGGTCGGTACATCGCCTCCTTTTGCGGTTTTGCGCCGGTGGAGAATCCTCGGGTCACGGTGCTCGTCATGATCGACGATCCTCTCGGGATCTTCTATGGGGGACAGATCGCGGCTCCCGTGGCGGGGAGTATTTTCTCCCAGATCTTCCGGTATCTCCACATCGAGCCGACGGGGGATGTATTTCTCGGCGCGGAGGAAGGGAATCCTCCCGTGAAGCAGACGCCCCTGAAACCGAAGCGCGTCTATCGGGGAGAGGTTCCCCAAGGAAAGATCGTCATGCCCGACTTCACGGGAAAGAGCATCCGGGAAGCGGTGAAACTGGCTGCGGACAACGGCATCACCCTGGACAGCGAAGGATCCGGCTTTGCCTCATGGCAGAGCGTCGAGGCGAATACGCTGGTGGATGCGGGAACGACCGTAAAGGTGCAGTTCAACCCGTGATACTACTCCCCGTTAGAAATTTTATTTCTTACGGGGAGTTGCATGAGACGTAGGGCGTGCGAAGCACGACCGCCTTTGATTAAAATTCATTATAAGATGATTTAAAATTTTAATCAAAGACAAGTATGAGTATGGAGCGGATGGAGTTTTGTTGCATCGAGGTGGGGTTCATGAAACAGGAACAGGGTCTTGTGATGGATGTGGAGGGACGCATCGCCCGGGTAAAGGTGGGACGGCACGAGGAGTGTACGGGTTGCGGAGCCTGTCCCTCCAGCCGGCATGTGATTGTGGATGCGGTGAACGACCTCGGCGCAAAACCGGGGCAGCGCGTCCGCTTCGAAATGCGGGAGGAACAGGTCTTGCTGGGGGCCTTTGTCGTCTTTCTCCTGCCGCTCCTTTCTGCGGGCTTGGGGGCGTTGTTCGGCTGGCAGATGAGCCTGGCCCGTGGTATGGAGGAATCCGTCGGCACCGTGGCGGGGGCGGCGGTTTTCTTTCTGATGTCCCTTCTGGGCGTCAAGCTCTTTGACCGACGGGCGGCGAAAAACCAGCAGATGAAGCCCGTAATTATTGAAATTCTATGATATTATAATGTTTTTATAAAGTTATATTTATAAGTGTTTAGGAGCTATTCATTTATGAACAGTTCCTTCGTAAGACTGAGGTGGTTTTTCATGTTCAAGACGTTTCTCGGGGGCATCCATCCGAAGGATGGCAAGGAGCTGGCAAAGAACCAGCCCATCGAGACGCCTCCGGTTCCTGCTGAGGTGGTGATCCCCATGAGCCAGCACATCGGCGCGCCGTGCACTCCCACGGTAAAGGTGGGGGACACGGTGAAGCGGGGGCAGGTCATCGGCACCAGCGAGGCATTCATGCATGCGGACATCCACGCATCGGTGTCCGGCAAGGTCACGAAGATCGATGTGCTCCCCCATTCCGGGCGCATCTGTTGCCAGGCCGTGGTCATCGAGAGCGACGGAAAGGATGAATGGGCGGAGGGGCTTCCCCTTCATCGGGACTGGAAGAAGATGACCTATGACGAGGTCCTGGACGCCATTCGCGTGGCGGGGATCGTGGGCATGGGAGGAGCTACCTTTCCCTCTCATATCAAGCTGGATCCCCCCAAGACCATTGATGTGCTCATTGTGGACGGCGCGGAGTGTGAGCCGTATCTGACGGCGGATTATCGCCTCATGCTGGAGGAGCCGGAGCGCATCGTGACGGGTGTGCGGATCTTGGCGAGGATCCTCGGGGTGAAGGACTGCTACATCGGCGTCGAGGACAACAAGCCCGATGCCGTTGCATCCCTTTCCAAGGCTTGCGAGGGCACAAAGATCCAAGTGGCCTCTTTGAAGACGAAATATCCCCAAGGGGCGGAGAAAATGCTCATCTATGTGCTCACGGGGCGGGAGGTTCCCTGCGGGGGACTGCCCATGGACGTGGGCGTGGTGGTGCAGAACGCAGGGACGGTGGCGGCCATCGCCGACGCGGTGGAGAAGGGCCTTCCTTTGACGGAGCGCATCACCACGGTGTCCGGGGATGCGGTGAGAAACCCGAAGAACCTGCGGGTCCGCATCGGTACCCGTTACCGGGATGTCATCGACTACTGCGGCGGGTTCAAGGAAGCGCCGGATAAGCTCCTGGCGGGGGGGCCCATGATGGGCTTTGCCCAGTTCAGCCTGGATGTGCCTGTGATGAAGGGGTCCTCCGGGATCCTGGGCCTGACGAAGAAACTCACGGCCCACGGGAAGGAGCGGGCCTGCATCCGCTGCGGTCGCTGCGTGAAGGCCTGTCCCATGGGGCTTGTTCCCAGTATGCTCAGCATCCTGGGGCAGCGGGCGGCCTACGCCAGTGCCCGTGACGATTACGGCGTCATGAACTGCATTGAGTGCGGGAGCTGCACCTTCGTCTGCCCTGCCAAGCGGAACATCGTGCAGTACATCCGCCTGACCAAGGGAGAGCTTCGCGCGGAGATGGAGCGGGAGAAGGCAAAGGCGGCGGCCAAGGGACAAGGGGTGAAGAAATGAGCGAAGAAACCATGAAGAAACCGGTGGAGGATCCGGTCTTTACCATATCCTCGTCGCCCCACATCCGGGATGGGGAAACCATTGATCACATCATGTGGCAGGTCAATCTCGCGCTGGCCCCCGCGGCCATTTTTGCCGTTGTCTGGTTCGGTGTTCCGGCGCTGATCAACATGATGACGGGAATTCTCTTTGCCATATTGTCGGAATACCTCTGGCAAAAAGCCATGGGGCAGCCCGTCACGGCCTTTGACGGAAGCGCCTGCGTCACGGGGCTCCTGCTGGCCATGTCCATGTCTCCCCTCCTGCCTCCCTACATGGTGGCCATCGGTTCCGCCCTGGCCATCGTCGTGGCGAAACAGTCCATGGGGGGGCTGGGCTTCAACATCTTCAATCCCGCCCACATCGGCAGGGCTGCTCTCATGGTTTCCTGGCCCGTGGCCATGACCACCTGGTCGGCTATGAAGGATGCGGGCGGGGTGGATGCCATGACCAGCGCCACGCCGCTCAACATCTTGAAATTGCAGGGCTACGATGCTTTGGTAAGCACTTTCGGCGGACAGGGGGAGATGTACCGGGCCCTCTTTTTGGGCATGCGGAACGGAAGCCTTGGGGAAACCAGCACGTTGCTGCTCCTGCTGGGGGGGCTTTATCTCATCTGGAAGGGCTATGTGAACTGGATCGTCCCGGCGGTGATGATTTTGACGGTGGGGGTTCTCACCTGGATCTTCGGCCCCGAGGGCCTTCTTACGGGGGATCCCCTGTTCCACGTCATGGCGGGGGGACTCATGCTGGGCGCCTTCTTCATGGCAACGGATATGGTGACGATTCCCATGACGGTGAGGGGGCAGATCCTCTTTGCCGCAGGGGCGGGGGCCATCACGGTGCTCATCCGCCTGGTGGGGGGCTACCCCGAGGGGGTTTGCTATTCCCTCCTTCTCATGAATGCGGTGACGCCTCTCATTGACCGCCTGATGAAACCCCGGATTTTTGGCACGGAGGAGAAGAAATAATGGTACAGGCAGAGAAAAACAACAACTCCATTTTCCGTATCGCCTTCAATCTCGTGGCGGCATCTTTCCTCTCCGGCATCGTCATCGGCGCGGTCTACTACGTGACGGCTCCCATCGCAGCGGAGAAAGCGGAGCAGATGAAGCAGGAATCCATGCGGGAGCTGGTGGCGGACGCGGAGGATTTTCGGCCGGTCCCGGGCCGGGAGGGATGGTTCGAGGCCCGGAAGGGCGGCTCCGCCGTTGCCTATATCGTCCCCAGTGAGACAAAGGGGTACGGAGGCACCATCAAGATGCTGGTGGCAGTGACGGAGGAGGGAAAGGTGGTGGACTTTTCCATCCTGGAGCACAACGAGACGCCGGGCCTCGGGGACAATGCCCAGAAGCCGGCGTTCCGCAACCAGTTCAAGAAAAAGGGCGCATCTCATCTGCAGGTGGTCAAGGATCCCTCCAACAAGGAGGATATCCAGGCCATGACGGGAGCCACCATATCTTCCCGGGCCGTGACCCTCGGGGTCAAGCAGGCCGTGGATGCGGTGGCTGCCTTCAAGGGAGGGAATTGACGTGAAGGAATTGTGGCAGATTTTCAGCAAGGGGATTCTGGAGGAAAACCCGATTTTCATCTTGGCTTTGAGCCTTTGTCCCGCCCTTGCCGTCACCACCACGGTGGTGAACGGTCTCACCATGGGGCTGACGGTGACCTTCGTCATCACGTCCAACAATGTGGTGGTGTCCATCGTGCGCCACTGGGTGAATCCCAAGGTTCGGGTGCCGGTCTACATCACCTCCATCGCCACCATTGTCACGGTGGCCCAGTTGGTGCTGCAGGCCTATTTCCCTCATCTGTACAAGGCCATGGGCATTTACCTGGCCTTGGTGGTGGTCTTCGCCATCATCCTCGCCCGGGCGGAGGTCTTCGCCTCGAAAAACGGCGTGGTGAAGTCCTTCTGTGACGGTTTCGGCATGGGCTGCGGATTCACGGTGGCCATGCTGGTCATCTCCGTTATCCGCGAGGTCATCGGCGCGGGCACGATCCTTGGCATGCCGGTTTTTGGGGAGTCCTACAGCCCCATGCTCATGATGATCCTGCCGCCGGGGGCCTTCATTCTCATCGGCTATCTGGTGGCGGGCACAAAGACGTGGATCGCAAAGCGGGAGAAGGCCCGCCTTGCGGAAGGGAAAGGAGCGTTGGGTTGATATGGCGGAATATTTGACACTCTTCATCGGGGCGGTCATCATCAACAATTTCGTGCTGACGAAATTCCTGGGGCTCTGCATTTTCTTCGGCATCTCCAAGAACCTCAGCGCTTCCGTGGGCATGGGCATGGCGGTCACCTCCGTCATGACCATGAGCTCCATTCTCGCCTGGATCGTCTACTTCTTCGTCCTCCAGCCCTTTGGGCTGACCTTTCTCACCACCATCGTGTTCGTGGTGCTGACGGCCAGCTTCGTGCAGCTTCTGGAGCTGGTCATCAAGAAGCAGGCCCCGGCTCTTTACAACATGTGGGGCATCTACCTCTTGCTCATCGCCACCAACTGCATTGTCCTGGCGGTGCCGATCCTCAATGTGGAGAACAGCTACAGCCTGATGAAGAGCATCGTCTTCGCCATTGGTTCCGGCCTGGGCTTCGCCTTGGCCCTGATCCTCATGGCATCTCTCAGGGAGAAGCTGGCCTACGCGGATGTGCCGAAGCCCCTGCAGGGCATCGGCATTGCCTTTATCCTGGCGGGGATGCTGTCTCTGGCCTTTTTGGGCTTTTCCGGGATGCTTTGACGGAGGTTTGATAGCGTGAATACATCATTGATGATCATCGTTGTGCTGGTGGGGGTGGGCGCCTTTTTTGGCATCGTCCTCGCTTTGGCCGATAAGAAATTTGCCATGGAGGCGAATCCCCTCATCGAGGAGGTGGAGGACATCCTGCCGAAGGGCCAGTGCGGCGCTTGCGGCTATGCGGGCTGTGCCAAGTACGCCGAGGCGGTGGTGGAGGATCCGTCGGTGCCGCCGAACCTCTGCGTCCCCGGCAAGGCTGCCGTGGCCCGGAAGGTGGCGGAGCTCACAGGAAAAAAGGCGGAGGCGGCGGAACCTCGTTACGCCTTCCTCAAATGCCGGGGCACGAAGACGGCGGCGGCCTTCGCGGCGGAGTATGAGGGCGTTCCCGACTGCGCGGCGGCAAAGCTGGTCCAGGGAGGGCCCAAGGGGTGCAAGTTCGGCTGCATCGGCTTTGGCAACTGTGTGCGGGAATGTCCTTTCGGGGCCCTTTCCATGGGGGAGGACGGTCTCCCCGTCGTGGATCGGGAGGTTTGCACGGGCTGCGGCAAATGCGTCCAGACCTGTCCCCAGTCCCTTCTCGCCCTCAAGAGCTTCGAGGCGCCCGTGGAGGTGGCTTGCAGCTCCCGGGACAAGGGCCCCGTGGCGCGGAAGCTCTGCAAGAATGCCTGCATCGGCTGCGGCATGTGCATGAGAAGCTGTCCCCACGGTGCCATCCGGTTGGAGAAGAATCTGGCCGTGGTGGACAGCGCCATCTGCCGGGAGAAATGCGCCGAGGCAGCCTGTCTCGCCAAGTGTCCCACCAAGGCCATTGAGAACATCATCGCAGAGCTCAGTGCAACAAGAATTGCATGAGGGAATCCACGGGCAGAAAAAGCGCCGGGAGGAAGATTTTTCCTCCCGGCGCTTTTTTTTACGGGTGTTCGCCCGGCGGCGCACGTTTCTGCTCGGTGAAAGTCCGGAATCTGCCCGGTAGCTGGAAAGATATAACGAGGCAAAAATGTCCCTCACTTCCCTAAGTTGGCATGCGCAGAGCAAATTTTGCTTGTCAATTTTCGACAAGAGGGGGGAACATCGCAGAAGCAAGCGATCATTTTTTGTAGAATGTGATGTGCGCTCCCAGAGACAGCACCGGTGTAGCAGGCCCTTTGAGGATGATCTGTCCGGGCATGGAGCCCTCGGCGTTGAAGACCAGGGTGCAGTGGCCTTCCTCCCGGATGGTATCGTTGACCACGTCCCCGACGCTGACGATGGTGTACTCGCTGTTGCCGAACTTGAGCTTGTCTCCCTTCGTGATGTCCGCAAAGAGATCGCTGGCTGTGTGCTCGATCACCATGTCGGCGAGATTCGGGCGCACTCCCTCGTCGAGGATGATGACGCTGTTGTTGTTCTCCAAAAAGGTGCGCGCCAGGTTTCCGATGGCAGTGACCGTTACATCGTATTTCGTTTCCATGGGTTTTCAAATCCTTTCGTGCAGAAGATGAACGAGGCATTCCTGTTTTAGTATTCCACGGAGAAGGGGCGTTTTCCTGCCGCTGCGGGGAGGACGGGAAAATTTTTCGTCGGCATTCTACCGCACATCCTCGCCGAATTTCGACTTGATGGACGCCTTGTGGTTGTACATGGCCACATCGGCCTTTTTCGCCACGGCGGCAAAGTCCATGCCGGGACTGTAGATGGCCAATCCCCGAGCCACGGAAATGGTGAGGGTGTCCTCCCCCGCGGGGAAGGTCTCCTTTGCGGCTTCCTCGTCAAAGCGGCGCAGGAGGGCATCCCGGTTCTCGTAGTCCTGTTGCTCCAGAACCGTCGCGAACTCGTCCCCGCCGATGCGGTAGACGGGACTGTGTTCGAAGACCCGGCAGATGACCCGGGACGCGTGGCGCAAGAGCTCGTTGCCGGAATCGTGGCCGTACTGGTCGTTGACCTTTTTCAGGAAATTCGCGTCGAAGATGACCACCCCGTAGGCGAGATCTGCCCCCGCCTTTGTCTGGGCGTCCAGCTCCCCGCCCTTGCTCATGTAGGCAGCGGCATTCCGAAGCCCCGTCAGCTTGTCCCGATACACGTAGACCTCCAGCTTCGCCGCCATTTCCCGGATGCTTCGGGTCAAAAGCCCCAGTTCGTTGCCGGATTCGTAGGAAAGCTCCACGTTCAGATCCCCGGAGGCGATGCGCTTTGCCGCCTCGGTCATTCCCGCCAGGGGACGGATGGCCCGGGAGGCCAGAGCGATGCTCCCCAGAGAGATCAGCATGGCCACCGCCAAGATGGCCGCCACCAGATGGAGCAGGATGCGGTTGCGCTCGTCGTGGACCTCGCTCAGGGGGGTGGCGATGCCCAGCCACATGCCGTTGGTCAGGTAGATCTCCAGCTCCTGGAACTCGGGGTTCGGCTGAAAGGGAGTGCCCTGGGGCTGATCCTTGTGATAGAGCACCTAAATTTGATGTACTGAATGAGTTCTGTTGAGTCGTTTATATTCACTCCGTCT